>NZ_JBHYVE010000026.1:0-114578 GCF_042750035.1 Streptomyces sp. NPDC059452 | reverse complement strand
CAGTGCGGGGGTTTTGTGTCACCCCCCACCCCCCCCCCCCCCCGCCCCCCCCGGGGGGCCTTTTGGCGTGCCTCTCCCCCGGCCCCGGGGGGCACGGGGCCCGGCTGGGGGGGTGTCCTCCCCCCCCCCCCCCCCCCCGCATCACAACTTGGAAACGACTCCCATTTTCATATGCGGTCGACGCCACCGACCGACCCCCACCCCCAGGAGAGACCCATGGCAGTCCCGAAGCGGAAGATGTCCCGCAGCAACACCCGCCACCGCCGCGCCCAGTGGAAGGCCACGACACCGCAGCTCGTCCCGGTGACGATCGAGGGCACCGTCCACCAGGTGCCGCAGCGACTGGTGAAGGCGTACGAGCGCGGCCTGCTGCGACCGGAGGGCTGAGCCCGCACACCCAAAAAAAGAGGGGGGCGGGTGGTGGTGCGGCTCGATCGCCGCACCACCACCCGCCCTTCGTTCGCTCAGCCCCGCCTCACCAGGAGGACTTCGTCACCCCGGGCAGGAAGCCCGCGTGCGCCTGCTGCCGCATCCGGACCCGGGAGAGGCCGAAGGTGCGCAGGTACCCCCGGGGCCTGCCATCGACGCTGTCCCGGTTGCGTACGCGCGTGGCGCTGGCATCGCGCGGCTGACCGCGCAACTCCGCCACAGCGGCGGCACGTTCGGCCTCCGGCACACCGGGGCGGCGGATGATCTCCTTGAGCTCGGCCCGGCGGGCCGCGTACCGCTCGACGATCGCCTTGCGCTTCTCGTTCTGCGCGATCTTGCTCTTCTTCGCCATCAGACCTTCCCCCCTCGGGCGCGGATGCGCGCGACGGCGGCCTCGACGCCGATCACGTCGATCGTCTTGATCCCCCGGGCACTGAGGGTCAGCCGTACATGCCGCCCCTCACTGGGGAGCCAGTACCGCTTGCGCTGGACATTCGGGTCGAACCGGCGCGAAGTGCGGCGGTGGGAGTGGGAGATGGCATTGCCGAATCCCGGCTTCGCGCCGGTCAACTGGCAGTGGGCGGACATGGAAGTTACCTGCCTCTCATTCGATGCACTCAGTGGATCCATTATTGAAAATGGAAACCATTGCCATATAGTAGCGCCCATGGCTCGCAACGAAGTACGCCCGGTCATCAAGCTCCGCTCCACCGCGGGGACCGGCTACACCTACGTCACCCGCAAGAACCGCCGGAACGACCCCGACCGCATGGTGCTGCGCAAGTACGACCCGGTCGCCCGCCGCCATGTCGACTTCCGCGAGGAGCGCTGAGGCCTTCCCGGCCCGCCTCGCAGCAAACCCCCGACCCGCTAGGACCCCCTCATGAAGCCCGGAATCCACCCCGCCTACGGCCCCGTCGTCTTCTGCGACAAGGCCGCCGACTTCGCCTTCCTCACCCGCTCCACCCTCACCAGCGAGAAGACCGTCGAGTGGGAGGACGGCCGCACCTACCCGGTCGTCGACGTGGAGATCTCCTCCGCGAGCCACCCCTTCTACACCGGCACCGCACGTGTCCTGGACACCGCGGGCCGCGTCGAGCGCTTCGAGCGCCGCTACGGACGCGGTGCGGCCCGGTGACGGGGGAACAAGGGCGGAAACTGCCCGTCGTCATCGTCTGCGGGCTGCATTCGGAGGCCCGCCGCGAGGTGGTGGAGGGGCTGCTGTCGAAGGTTCCGCACAGTGTGGCGCTCCACCACGACCTGTCGACGGCGACCGACGGGACCGTACGCCGCACCCTGCGGGACGCCACCGGTGAGCTGTCCGCCGGTGAGACCCCCCTCGTCAACGACTGCGCGTGCTGCGCGCTGCGGGAAGACCTGGTCCCCGAGCTGCGACGGCTGGCGGACGGCGGGCTGACCCGGCTCGCCGTCCTGGAGCTCTGGGACTCCGTCGAGCCGAAGTCGATGGCCGAGGTCATCGCGGCGCACGGGGACGGCTTCGAGGTGACCAATGTGATCACCGCGATCGATCCCACCCTCGTCCTGGCCTGCCTCACCAACGGCGACGACCTGGCGGAGGCGGGCCTCGCGGCGGCCCCGGCCGATCAGCGGACCATCGGCGACACCTGGGCCCGGCAGGTGGAGTACGCCCCCGTCCTCGCCCTGGCCGACAGCCCGGCGGCCGACGACGAGGACCGGGCGCTGATCGGGCAGATGAACCCGACGGCACGTCAGGTGGCCGTCGATGCGGTGGAGTTGACGGACCTCGCGGTCGCCGGATTCGATGTGGAGGCGGCTGCCGCGGGCCAGCATCCGGCCTGTGCGCTGCTGCCCCAGGAGGCGGACGAGGCCGGGGTCTCCACGCTCGTCTGGCGCCGCCACCGCCCCTTCCACCCCGAGCGCCTCTACCACGCGCTGGAGGACCTGTGCTGTGCGGCGGCCCGCAGCCGGGGGCGGTTCTGGCTCGCGGACCGGCCCGACACCCTGCTCTCCTGGGACGCGGCGGGCGGCGCCCTCTGCGTGGAGAACACCGGCCCCTGGCTCGCCTCCCTCCCGGACGCGGCCTGGGCCATGGTGCCTCCCTACCGGCGGGCCGCCGCCGCGCTGGACTGGCACCCCGAGCACGGCGACTGCTGCCAGCACCTGGTCTTCGTCTCCCCCGGCCTCGACCGGGACGGGCTGACCGGACTGCTGGAGTCGTGCCTGCTCACCGACGAGGAGTACCGGGCGGGCCGGGAGGCGTGGAAGAGCCTGCCCGCCTCCTTCGACGCGCTCCTCGACCCGGTCTGAACCGGGACGTCATTCCCGTACCCCCAACTACCCCTGCGAGGAACCCCGATGGCACGCAAGCAGGACCCCCGTAAGCCGCTCAAGGCCCGCCCCAACCCGCTGGACGCGGCGAGGATCACGTACATCGACTACAAGGACACCGATCTGCTGCGGAAGTCCATCTCCGACCGGGGCAAGATCCGCAGTCGCAGGGTGAGCCGGGTGAGCGCCCAGCAGCAGCGGCAGCTCGCCGCGGCCATCAAGAACGCCCGCGAGATGGCACTGCTGCCGTACTCGGGCTCGGGCTCCAGCTCTGGTTCCGGTTCCGGTTCCGGTTCCGGCAAGTAGGCCCGCCTCGGGGGCACTGCGGCGGGGGCGGGGCCCGCTCAGGATGCAGCATCGCGGCAGGCCGAGCACCATGAATCCATGGGCAGAGATACCTCCAGGAGGGACGGCCCGGAGCCGGTGTCATCAGGCCCGGCGGCGAGCGGCCGCCGAGGCGGTCCGCCGAATCAGAGCCTCGCTCTCGCGGCCATGGTGTTCGCCGTGTCGATGACCTTCATCGACCAGACGATCGTGGCGATCGCCGCCCCGGAGATCATTCACGAGCTGGGTCTCACCGCCACACAGATGCAGTGGGTGGTCAACGCCTATCTGCTCACCCTGGCCGCGTTCTTCGCGCTGGGCGGGCGGTTGTCCGACATCTACGGGCGCCGCCGCGTGATGCTGATCGGCACCCTCGTCTTCGTCATCGCCTCCGCGATGTGCGGTGCCGTGCCCGCCGGGGACTTCGCGCAGGCCTGGCTGATCGGTTTCCGTGCCGTGCAGGGCGTCGGGGCGGCCCTGATGTTCCCGGCCGCGCTGGCCGTGGTCATCGCGGTGTTCCCGGTGGAGCGGCGCGGGCGGGCGCTCGCGCTGTTCTTCGGGCTCTCCGGGGCCCTCACCGCGGTGGGGCCGCTGCTCGGCGGCTGGCTCACCGCGTGGACCTGGCGCGCGATCTTCTGGGTCAACGTGCCCATCGCCGTCATCGCCATCGTGCTGACGCTGCTGGCCCGCATCCCCGACCGGTCCCGGCGCGAGCCCCTGGACCTCCCCGGTGCCGTGCTCGTCGCGGTCGGCATGGGCCTGACGGTGCTGGGCCTGCAACAGGCGTCCACCTGGGGCTGGAGCTCCGTCGTCACCTGGGCGTGCATCGTGGTCGGGCTGCTGGTGCTGGCGTTCTTCTGCTGGTTCGAACTGCGCGCGCGGGTCCCGCTCATCAAGCTCCAGGTGTTCCGGGACCGGGCCTTCCAGATCGACACCGCCGTGCTGTTCTTCTCCATGCTGGCGTTCGTGCCGGTGTTCTTCTTCGCCTCCGTGTACGCGCAGGCCTCGCTCAGCGCCTCGCCGAACCAGGCGGCGCTCTACCTCCTCTACTTCTTCATCGGCTTCGGCATCGCCTCCCAGTGGGGCGGCCGCATCCTGGACAAGCGCGGTGCCCGTCCGGCGCTGAAGCTGGGCACCGCGCTCGGCGCGGTCGGATTCTTCCTGTGGGCACAGAAGCTGACGACGCTCTCCATGCACGACCAGTGGCTGTACGCGGCCATGGCCGGCGCTGGGATCGGGCTGCTGCTGGCGCCGGCCTCCACCGACGCCGTGAACCGGGCGATCGGTGCGTCGTACGGGGAGGTCACCGGGATCACCCAGACCGTGCGGAACTTCGCGGCGAGCATCGGACTCGCCGTGTTCGGCACGGTGCTGACGCACCGGACGGTCACCAACGTGACAGCCACCCTTCGGGACAAGGGGGTTCCGGAGGGCGCGGCGGGCGATGCCGCGGAGTCGGTGGCGCAGGCGGTGACCGGCCAGGCGGATACCCGCGGCCCCTCCGGGACCGGACCGGTGGCCGATGCGGTGAAGGACTCGATGCAGGCGATCCGGTTGGACTTCGCCCAGGCCAACCAGTGGGTGTTCTACGGGATGGCGATCGCCCTGGCCATCGCGTTCCTGTTCGCGCTGCGTCACCCGGGGACCCGGGTGACGCAGGATTCCCCCAAGAGTGCCGAACAGGCTCAGAACGAGTAGACGGCGCTGTCGTCCATGCTGCCGGCCAGTTCGCAGGCGTTGCCGTACGTCGTCGAGAACGTGACGCGCTTGCCGTGCCAGACACCGTGGGCGGTGATCACGACCGGGTCCCACTGCCGGGTACACATCCGGTCCGGCGAGGTCCGGGCCAGCGCGGTGAACTGGCCGCCGACCGACTCCAGTTCGGCGCACGCGGCTTCCGGGGCCGGGTGGGTGCCCTCGGCGTTCGGGGCGCAGGTGAGCGTGACCGCCCGCTTGACCGTCGCGGTGAGCGGGTCCTCGCCCTGGGCCACGGTGAGGACGAGCGCGGAGGGCGCGTACAGGCTCGCCGCCTTCGCCGGGGCCGCGTGGGCGGAGGTGGCGGCGAGGCCACCGAAGGCCAGTGCGCTCGCGGCGATGGTCGCGAAGATTGCGTGACGGTTGTGTCGCATGAGTGAAAACTCCTCGGTCGGGGGTTGATTGCGGTCAGGAGTCTTACGCATGCGGAAAGTAGGCGCACATCCACAGCCCGCTTCCGGCCGCAGACGTTCGTTCGAACCGACCGGATGGTCGTTCGGGCAGCTCACACGGCCTTCGGGACTCGTCCAGCATATGGACAGCCGTCGACGGTTCAATGGAGAACGACCGTCTGACCTGCGGTAATTCCGGAGCGACCGGAAACCTCCAGCGGCCGCTTCGACTGGAAACCAACGCCATCCGGGCGCATCGACGCCCATCCGAGCGGGGTGAGGAGCGTCGAGAGAGGGTCGCGAGCACCGGCCGCAGCGCCCGGAACAGGGGATTCCGTATACCGACTGTCGGACAAAATTAAGGTTAGGCTAACCTCACCGTCGTGATCGCTCCTGCCCACGACCGAGAAGACACCCCGCCGCTCCGGGACACCGCGCCGCCCGACTCCGCCGCGGGCTCCGACAGCCGCGCAGGCACGTCCGGCATCGTCACTTCCTCCGGCATCGCCGACCCCTCCGGCCCCTCCAGCTTCACCGGCCCCTCTGGACCCTCCGGCCCCTCCGGCCTCATCGGTCTCGACGCCCGTGACCTGACCGTCGCGTACGACCGGGCCGATGTCGTCCACGGGGCCGACCTCCGGCTGGAGCGCGGTCGTGTCACCGCCCTGATCGGGCCGAACGGCAGCGGCAAGTCCACCCTGCTGCGTGCCGTGGCCCGGCTGCACCGGGCGCGCACCGGCACCGTGACCGTATCGGCGCCCGACGACACCGAGCCGGTCGACGCCCTCGCCCTGTCGCGCAACGACTTCGCCCGGCGCATCACCCTGCTCGCCCAGAGCCGCAACGCCCCGGCCGGGCTCAGCGTGCGGGACGTCGTGGGGTTCGGCCGCCACCCCTACCGGGGGCGGCTGCGCGGCGGCGACCCCGACGGCGCCCGGCGGATCGACCACGCGCTCGCCGTCACCCACCTCACCGACCTGGCCGAGCGCGGCGTCGAGAGCCTCTCCGGCGGCCAGTTGCAGCGCGTCTGGTTCGCCTGCTGCCTCGCGCAGGACACCGATGTGCTGCTGCTCGACGAGCCGACGACCTACCTCGACCTCCGCTACCAGGTGGAGATCCTCGATCTCGTACGCGATCTCGCCGACGCCCACGGTGTGACCGTCGGGGTCGTCCTGCACGACCTGGACCAGGCCGCCGCCGTGGCGGACCGGGTCGTCCTGCTCTCGTCGGGGCGGATCGCCGCCGCCGGCACCCCCGCGGAGGTATACGACTCCGAGCGGCTGACCCGGACCTACGGCATCCGGATCGACGTCGAACCGGACCCCTCCACCGGCATCCCGCGCACCCGCGCGGTGGGCCGCCACCACCTCCGTACCGAAAGGCCCTGAACACCCTCATGAAGAACATGAAGAACCAGTACCTGGCCTGGCCCGCCCTCGCCGCCACGGCCGCGCTCGTCCTCTCCGGCTGCGGCACCAGCGAGGCCCCGAAGGAGGAGTCCGCCAAGGAGACCTCGGTGACGGTCACCGACTCCCGCGGCAAGAAGGTCACGCTGGACGGTCCGGCCAAGCGAGTCGTCGGCACCGAATGGAACGTCGTCGAGACGCTCGTCACGCTCGGTGTGCAGCCGGTCGGCGTGGCCGACGTCAAGGGCTACACGGCGTACGACACGTCCGCGCCGCTCACCAAGGGCGTCAAGGACATAGGCACCCGGGGCGAGCCCAGCGTCGCCACCGTGGCCGGTCTGAAGCCCGACCTCATCGTGGCCACCACCGACCTCTCCGACTCGGCCATCGCCCAGCTGTCCAAGGCCGCACCGGTCGTCGTGGTGCGCTCGGCCGACGCGAGCCGGCAGATCGACCAGATGGTCGACAACGTCAGCCTCATCGCGGAGGCCACCGGCACCGAGGAGAAGGCGAAGACGGAGATCGCCTCGTTCCGCAAGGCGATCACCGACGGCAAGAAGAAGCTCGCGGCGGCCGGGCTCGGCGGCAAGGAGGTCGCCTTCGCCGACGGCTGGCAGGAGGGCAACCAGGTCTCGGTACGCCCGTACGTCAAGGGCTCGCTGCTCTCCGACGTGAACGCCGAACTCGGCCTGGCCGACCCGTGGAAGCTGAAGGGCGACAAGGCCTACGGTCTCGCGGCCACCGATGTCGAGGGGCTGACGAAGATCGGCGACGCGCGGTTCGCGTACATCGCCAACGACTCCGACGGCGGCGACCCGTTCGCCGACGGGCTCAAGGACAACGCGGTGTGGAAGTCGCTGCCGTTCGTGAAGAACGAGCAGGTCCACCGGCTGCCCGACGGCATCTGGATGTTCGGCGGCCCGGCGGCCATGCGCGACTACATCGACGCGCTCGTCGGCGCGCTGACCGCCTGACGATGAACACCCGCACCACACCCGCTCCGCCCGCCCCCGTGGAGACGGCGGCGGGCGCGGCAGACGCGGCAGGTCCCGCAGAACCGGCAGGCACGGCCGGGGCGCCGTCCCCGGCCGTGCCCGGCCGCCGCCCGGCCCGGCACGGCCGGACGTACCTCCTCGCGTTCGCCGCGCTGCTGGCCCTCGGCGCCCTCGCGGTCGTCCACGTGGGCCAGGGCACGGCCGCCGTCGACCTGCACACGCTCTGGCAACTGCTCACGGGCGCCGCGTCCGACCGGACCGCCGACGAGCAGAGCGCCGCCGTGATCCTGGACTCCCGGCTGCCCCGGCTCGCGGCGGGGCTCCTCGTCGGCTGCGCGCTCGGCGCGGCGGGCGCCGCCCTGCAGTCCGTGTCGCGCAACATGCTGGCCTCCCCGGACACGCTCGCCGTCAACTCGGGCGCCTACCTCGCGGTCGTCGCCGTCGCCGCGTTCGGGATCACGCTGCCCGCGCTCCCGGCCGGCGGTACGGCGTTCCTCGGCGGGCTGCTCGCGGCGGGCGTCGTCCTCGGGCTGTCGCGGGCGGGGGCCGGTCCGATCCGGCTGGTACTGGCGGGCTCCGCGCTCACCCTCGCCCTGACCGGGCTCAGCGGGATGCTGCTGCTCCTGCGCTCCCAGCAGACGACGGGTCTTTTCGCCTGGGGCAACGGTTCGCTCGCCCAGATCGGCATGCAGTCCATCGACCGGCTCGCCCCCGTCGCCCTCGTGGCCTTCCTCGGGCTGATGCTGATGGGCCGGAGGCTGGACATCCTCGTCCTCGGGGACGACGGTGCGGCGGTCGTGGGGGTGAACCCCCGGCTGACCCGCTCCATCGTGGTAATCCTCGCCGTGCTGCTGGCGGCGGTGGCCGTGACGGTGGCGGGGCCGGTCGGCTTCGTCGGCCTGTGCGCCCCGGCCGTCGTCCGGCTGCTGAGCACGTGGGTCCCGGCCCTGGTCCGCCACCGCGTGTTCATCCCGGCGTCGGCGCTGGCGGGCGTGATCGTGGTGCTCGGCGCGGACGTGGCGCTGCGCGCGGTGTTCGGCGCGCAGGCGGGGGCCGAGGTGCCCACCGGCATCGTCACGACCTGCTTCGGCGCGCTCGTGCTGGTCTTCCTGGCCTACCGGTCGCGCGACCTGGGCTCGGACAGCGGCTCGACGGCGTTCGCGCGGCTGCGCAGCCGACGCGCCTTCGTCCTCACCCTGGTGGCGACGGGCGTGGGGCTCGTGGGCGCGGTGGTGGCGGCGACCCTGCTCGGCGATGCCACGCTGCTCCTGGGCGATGTGGCGACCTGGCTCGGCGGGCGGTCCGGGCGGTTCGTGACGTACGTCCTCGACACCCGCGTCCCCCGGGTGGCCGCCGCCCTGCTGGCGGGTGCGGCGCTGGCCGTGGCGGGCGCCGTCGTCCAGGCGGTGTCACGCAATCCGCTCGCGGAGCCGGGGGTCCTCGGAGTCGTCAGCGGGGCGGGGGTCGGGGCGGTCACCGTGCTCACCGTCGTACCGATGGCGAGCTTCTGGCTGATCGGCGGCTCCGCGCTGGCCGGTGCGGCGGCGGCCGCCGGGCTGGTCTTCGGTCTCGCCGCCCGCCGGGGGATGGAGCAGAACCGGCTGGTGCTGATCGGTATCGGGGTCCAGGCGGGCGCGGGCGCGTTCGTGAGCCTGGTGATCGTCCTCACCGACCCGTACAACGCGACGAAAGCGCTGGCCTGGCTGGGCGGCTCGACCTACGGACGTACGTTCCCGGAGCTGATCCCGGTCCTGGTGGCGCTCGCACTGACCCTGCCGGTGCTGGCCGTGCTGCGCCGCGACCTCGATCTGATCGGGCTGGACGACGAGACGCCCGCCCTGCTCGGCCTCCGGACCGGTGCGACCCGGCTCGGTCTGCTGAGCATCGCCGTCGTCCTGACGGCGGGCGCCGTGGCGGCGGTCGGCGTGATCGGCTTCGTCGGCCTCGTCGCCCCGCACGCGGCACGCGCCCTGGTAGGGCGGCGGCATGTGCGGGTGCTTCCGGTGAGCGCGCTGCTCGGTGCGCTGCTGGTGGTCGTCTCCGACACGGTCGGCCGGACGGTCATCGCCCCGGCGCAGATCCCGGTGGGCCTGCTCACGGCGGTGATCGGCGCTCCGTACTTCATCTGGCTGCTCTGGCGGTCGCGGAGCGAGGGGTGAGGGTGACGGCTCGCGGCGCTGCTCCGTTCTGAGTGGCGCGGGGCTGATGAACCCTCGGGGAGGCGGCGGGGGTGATCATGAACCTTCGGGAAGGGTGGCGGGGGTGATCATGAGCCCTCGGGAGGGGCGGCGGGGGTGATGTGGCTCAGCACGCACCGCCACTGGCCGTCCCGCCGTACGAAGACGTCCGTGGTCCATTCGTCGGCGTCGTAGCGGCGGCCGCCGTAGTGGGCGGTGTTCGTGATGCGGGCGGTGACCACGGCGGTGTCCCCGTGGACGCGGATCCTCGGCGGGGTGATGGCCCGCATCGCCGAGTGGGTCAGTTCGCCGGATGTGACGAAGGCCAGGAAGGCGTCGCGGTCCGTGATGCCGGACTCGGAGACGATCACCCACTCGTCCGCCATGAAGGCGGCGATCCGCTCTACGTCGTTCGCGACGATCGCGGCGGCCCAGTCGTCCACTGCGGAGGCGAGCAGCGCGTGCGGCGCGGTGTCCGCCGCGTCCTCGGGGCCTTCCGGGGGCGGCCCGGCCCGGTCTCCGCTGTCTCCCATTTTCCGAGCGTAACCGGGCGCCGGGCGGGCCGCAGTTCATGGCCCGGGGGCCCAGGGGTGTCCATGAACTGCGGCCCGCAAGGTCATCGGCCGCGCCGGGTCAGCGTGATCCGCCGTACCGCCGCTCGAAGGCCGCGTACGCCTCCTCCTGACGCCACTGGACCGCGGCCTTCGGGTGGTCTGCCAGGTGGCGGGCGCAGGCCGGGGCGGGCGCCACGGTGCCCGGCCGGGCTCCGGCACAGGCGGGCACCGGGCGGTAGCCGGTACGGGCGGATCCGGCGGCCCACAGACTGGAGCCGTCGAGGAACGCGTACTCCAGCGAGGCGCGCGCCAGGTCCTTCAGCTCGGTGTAGCTCAGGCCATAGGTGGCGCGGGCGTACTGGTACTCATGGCTGATGTCGATCCGCGAGACACCCGGGTCGTCGGTGGCCAGGACCACCGGGACGCCGAAGTGGCGGTAGGCGTTGAACGGGTGGTCGTCTCCCGCCACCCCCAGGATCTGCTTGTTGCTGCTGAACGGGACCTCGACGGCGACGCCGCGCCGGGCCATCGTCCGGGCGAGCTGCTGCCAGTCGTCCTCGTGGACCAGGTCGACACCGTGGCCGATGCGTTCGGCCCCGGCGACGAAGACCGCCTCACGGATGTGGAAGGTCAGGTCCTCCGGCTTGACCAGGCCGGGCGTCAACTCCCCCGCGTGCAGAGTGAGTCGGGCGTCCGGGTACTGCGTGCGCAGGTACTGGAGCATCCGCATCTGGAGGCTGTAGTTGCGCAGGGCGCTCTCCCCGTCCTCCGGCTGGACGAGGTTGACCGCGACGAACCGCCGGTCGCGCTCGGCGAGCCGCATGCCGACGGCCATCTGCGTGAACACCCGCTCCGGTGAACTGCCCCGGGAGACCTGGGAGATCCACCGTACGGAGAGCCGGCAGCCCGGGTCGGGACGGCCGGTGTCGCAGTGCGCGGTCTGCCGGAACTGGGCATCGGCGGCGTCGGCCTCGCGGACGGCCTCGTCGACGACCCCGTCGAGCTTTCCACCGGCCACCAGCTTCCGGTGGAAGGCGGCGAGATCGGCGTCGTAACCGACCGTCTCGGCGAGCTTCCTCGCGCTGTCCGACGCGGGGGTGACCAGGGTCTCCAGATAGAACTGGTTCTGCTCCACCACGCTGTTGGCGACGTTGGCGAGCAGCTTTCCGCGGTCACGGGTCGCCTCGCCGAACTTGCCGAAGGTGTCGAAGAAGTGGTCGTGGCCGGACTGGTCGGCCGGGAAGTCCTGCATGGACCAGGCGCGGACGATGCGCTGGTGGAACTCCGCGTCCGTGCGGGCCTCGGCGGCCGGGCGCGTGCCGGGACCGCAGGGCGGGCGCACGGCGGTGTCCGTCGCGTCGATGCACAGCCCGTTCTCGGCCGCGAGCTCGATCAGATACTCGGTGGCGACCGCGCCCGACAGGTGGTTGTGGAGGTCGCCGCCCTTGGGCAGCGCGGTGAAGAACGCCTTCAGCCGCTCCGGGTTGCCCTGGAGTGCGTCGAGACGGGCAGAGGTCCGGAGCTCGGCCGGGGTGGTGAGGCGGTGCGACGCCTGGGCCGCTGCTTGGACGGGCGGGTCCTGCCGAGTGGGGGCGGCGGCAGCCGGGAGAGCGGGGAGGAGAGTGAGTAAAGCGAGTGCGCCGATCCCTGCGGGGACCAGGGACTTGGGACGGTGTGCCGTCCGAATCGATGAGATCACCGCCGAATGATCGCGTCGGCGAAGGCACTTCCCCGCCCGAATCGCATGGAGGGGCAGCAAGATCCACCCGATCGAGTGGGGAGCGCCGGTCGGCGGGGGCGACCACGGCCACCGCGCCCTCCGGTCCTTCGGCACCGGCCTGGCTACCATGAAGATCAACTGCAAGGGTGCCGCCGGACCGGCGGCCCGACCGGACGGGTGGACCTCAGCCATGGACGACTCCCCCGGGTGGACCGTGACGCGGCCCCCGACCGCTACGGCCGCCTGCGCGTGCACACTGACGGGCTCGGTCCGGCGCGGTGGCTGACCCAACGCACCGAGGCCGAGGGCGGTTTCGGCAGGGTGGCGGGGGTCTCGGGCCCCGGCTTCGCCGCCTACGCGCGCCTCCTGCACCCGGCGGCGCTGGACGAACGGCCGGTGCGCTGGGCGGACGTGGGCGCGGCGTACGGGCGCCCGGTGGGCCCGCACACCCGCTGGCACGAGCTGATCGGCACGGACATGGGCCACCGGAGCGGCCCGGACCACGGGCTGCCCGGACCACGGGCTGCCCGGCGTCTGGGACGAGCCCGCCGGGGAGGGCCCGACCCCGCCGGAGGTCGCCCGCGCGCTGATCCCCGTCCTGGCCCGGCACACCGCCACCGCCGGAAGCTGCTGGTTCGGCCTGTGGCACGGCTACGGGCGGTGGGACTTCGGCCGCTTCCCCGTCTTCTCCACGCCGGGCCGCGAGGAGGTGCTGCTCTCGGGGGCGCTGGAGGACGCCGTGTCCCCGGTGGAGCTGGACGAGTTCGCGGAGCTGCCGGACCTGTGGTGGCCCGAGGACCGTGCGTGGTGCGTCGGCGGGGACGTGGACCTGGTGAGCACGTACGTCGGCGGGTCCCCGGAGCTGATCGCCGATCTGCTGGCGGCGCCCGGCCTGGAGGCGTACCCGGTGGGCCCGCGCGATCTGCTGGACTGAGACCGGGCTCCACCACGACGTCGGCGCCGGTTGAGACCGAGACGCAGGGGCGGGACCTCTCACCGAGGCCCCGCCCCTTTCTTCCCTGGATCAAGCCCCCTGGATCAAGTGCCCTGGATCAAGCCCCCTGGATCAAGTCCCCTGGGGCAGACCCCCTTGGCCAATCCCCTGGGTCAAGTACCTGGGTCAAGCCTCCTGGTTCACAAGGCCGTCAGTGGTGCGACGGGACTCCGAACCGGTCCGGGGAACGCTCCGGGAGCGGAGATCCGGGGACCTCGCCCCGCTGCTGCTGGTTCTTCCGCGCCTCCGCGTTCGAGGCGTCGGTCGCCCGGCAGTTGACGTCCTTCGCCGGGAGCTTGCCGGTGAGCAGGTAGCGGTTGACCGTACCGTCCGTGCACGGGTTGCCGCTCGGGTAGATGCCATGACCCTCGCCACCGAGGACGGTGACCATCTTCGAGCCCTTCAGGGAGGCGTGCAGGGCCTGGCCGCTGGGCAGCGGGGTCTGCGAGTCCCACTCGTTCTGGACGATCAGGGAGCCGACCTTGTTCTTCACCTCGGTCACCGGCTCCACGGACGTGCCCCAGAACGCGCACGGCTTGATGCTGGACGCGAAGTCACCGAAGAGCGGGTACCGGCCCTTGTCCGCGATGGCGTCCTGCCGGTAGCGCTCCGGATCACGCGGCCAGGCGGCCGAGTTGTCGCCGCACACCACGGTCCAGAAGCTCGCCGTCCCGTTGTCGGCCGGCACCTCGGCGGCCTTGCGCGCCGCCCCGGCCCCGGCGGGCCCGGTGAAGGCCGTGAGCTTCTTCGCGGAGGCGGGCCGGCCCTCGGCGGCCTTCTTCAGCTCGACGAGCGTCTCGGAGGCGGCCTTCGGGCTGAAGAAGGCCGCCCGCATCCCCATGCGGATGTCGTCACCGGTGAGGAGCCACCCGTCCAGCTCGATGGGCTTCTCGTCGGCCTGCGCGACCAGCTCCCAGAAGGTCCGGTCGACCTTCTTGGGCGTGTCGCCGAGCCCGTACGTCTTCGAGCGCGCGGCGGCCCACCCGGTCCACCGGTCGAACGCGGGCTCGGCGCCCTCCGCCCACCACTGGATCATGCCCCGCCAGGCGCGGGCCGGATCGACCGCGCTGTCCAGTACGAACCGGTCGGCCCGGCCCGGGAAGAGCTGGGTGTAGACGGCGCCCAGGTAGGTGCCGTACGAGTACCCCACGTACGAGATCTTCTTCTCGCCGAGGACCGCCCGGAGCAGGTCCATGTCGCGGGCGGTGTTGCGCGTGGTGATGTGCGGGAGCGTGGCACCCGCCTTCTTGCGGCACTTCTCCGCGACCTTGCGCGCCCAGGCGACGTCCTTGGTGAACGTCTCCGCCTTGTACGGGCGCAGCCACTGCTCCTCGTCCGGCGTCAGGCCGCAGGTGACCGGGCTGCTCCGGCCGACACCGCGCGGGTCGAAGCCGATGAGGTCGTACTTCTGCCGCGCGGACTTGGGGAGTTCCTCCTGCAACGCCAACGGCAGGTAGATGCCCTGGCCCCCGGGGCCGCCGGGGTTGGAGAGCAGGACGCCGTGCCGTTTGCCGGGCGCGGTGCTCTTGATCCGGGATATGGCCAGGTCGATCCGCTTGCCCCCGGGAGCCCGGTAGTCCAGCGGGACCTTGATGGTGGCGCACTGGAACGCCGCCGGGGCGGAGGCTTCGCACCGCTTCCACTTCGGCTTCTGCTTCACGTACCGCTCCAGCGCGCCCGTACCGGCGAGGGAGGCGGCGGAAGCAGCGGCGGCGGAGGCGGTCGGAGCGGAGGGGGCGGCCGGAGCGGCTGTCGCCGTCGAGGTGGCGACTGCCGGAGCCAGCGTTGCCGTAAGAGCCACGGCCAGCAGGGGCGCGAGACGTCGTCTGCGCACGTTATCGGTCCTTCCGGTGGCATGTTGGGACAGGGAGGATCATTCAGGAACCGGCCGTATGTACGGAACCCTCACCCGGCCGCACTTTTCTCCACCTTGGGGATGAGGCAACGGGCATGCGTGCTACCCGAGTTGTAGGGGTACGGGGAATCCCGCCCCGTACCCGTTCACCGCTCCGGCACGAGGGATATGCCGTCCCCACCCCCGTCGGCGTCGGCGTTGGCGGTACGGGCTGACGTCTCATCAGGTGCGTCCGGTACGGGCCCGCCCCGGGGAGCGCCGACGCCGCGCAGGGCGGTCATCGCGATGACGGCGGTGGTGGCGGCGACCAGGGCGCAGACGACGGCGACGGCGTTCAGCCCACCGGTGTACGCGTCACGGGCCGCGGCCAGCGCCTGTCCGCCCAGCTCCGGGGAGAGGTGCTGGGCAGCGGCGACGGTGCTCTCCAGGCTGTCCCCGGTGGCCCGGGCGGCTTCCGCCGGCAGTCCGTCGGGAACCTCCACCCCGCTGCGGTAGACGGCACTGCCGAGACTGCCCAGGGCGGCGATGCCGAGGGCCACACCCAGGTCACCGCTGATCGAGGAGAGCGCCGCCGCCGATCCGCCCCTCTCCGGCGGGGCGGAGCTGACCACCAGGTTGGTGCCGAGCGCCCCGGCGGGACCGCTGCCGAAGAACACGACGATGAATCCGGCCACCAGCAGCGGCAGTCCGCCGACCGGCCCGACGAAGGCGATCAGCACATAGCCGACCGCGCCGATGCCCAGGCCCAGACCGATGACGACCCCGAGCGGCAGCCGCTTCACGAGGGTCGGGGCGAGCTGTGCGGAGACGATGGAGGCGAGGGCGGAGGGCACCATCCACAGGCCCGCCTCCATCGGGGAGAGCCCTTCGACCATCTGGAAGTAGCCGGTGACGAAGAGGTAGAACCCGCCCATGGCGACCATCGAGACCAGCAGGACCACCAGCGCGAAGCTGAACAAGGCGCTACGGAACAGACGCAGATCGAGCAGCGGGCTCTCCAGCCCGCGCTGCCGCACCACGAACGCCGCGCCCACCGCGAGCCCCACCAGGACCGCCGCGGCCGACCCGGGCGACCAGCCGTACTTGGCGAGCTCCTTGAGCCCGTAGACGACGGGCAGGATCGCGCCCAGCGAGAGGGCCACGCTGAGCAGGTCCACCTTCCCCGCTCCGGAATCCCGGTACTCGGGCAGCAGGACCGGCGCCAGGACCAGCAGGATCACCATGATCGGCACGCCCAGCAGAAAGACGGACCCCCACCAGAAGTACTCCAGGAGTACGCCGCCGACGACGGGGCCGAGCGCGGTGCCCGCCATGAAGCAGCTGGCCCACACCGCGATGGCCCGGCCGCGCTCCTGCGGGTCGTGGAACATGTTGCTGATCAGGGCCAGGGTGGACGGCATCAGCGTCGCCGCGGAGATGCCCAGCAGCGCCCGGGCGGCGATCAGCGCCTCGGCGCTCGTGGAGTAGGCGGCGAGCAGGGAGGTGAGACCGACGCAGACCGCCCCGATCATCAGAAGCCTGCGGCGGCCCACCCGGTCGCCGAGGGTGCCCATGGTGATGAGGAAGCCGGCGATCATGAAGCCGTAGATGTCCATCATCCACAGCGTCTGGGTGCCGGTGGGCCGCAGGGCCTCGGCCAGGTGCGGCAGGGCCAGGAAGAGGACGCTCTGGTCGAGGGAGATCAGCAGCGTGGGCAGGGCCAGCACGGCCAGCCCGGCCCATTCCCGGGCGCCCGCCTTCGGCGCGGAGGCCGCGACGGCCTTCGAGGACATGGGAGTTCCTTCCGTCGTACGTGGGTGGGGAGCGGCGGCCGTACGGGGCTCGCCGGATCGGCTTCTCGGCTCGTCCTGCGGCCACTGTGCGCCCGAGCGCTCCCGGACTTCTCCCGGGTTCCTCCCGGGCCTCTCCTGGATCTCTCCTGGATCTCTCCCGGCCGGTCTCAACCGGTCCCGGCAGGGCGGCTGAGACCGGCGGCTGGTGGTCAGTGGCTGACAACCGGCGGTCGGCGGCTGGCGGCCGGTGGCCGACGACCGGCGGTCAGCAGGCCGATGAACGGGCCGGGTGGACGCGGGACAGGTGGACGGGCGGGAAGGCGACGGCGGGCCCGGGGCGCGGGACAGTGGCGACGGGGCGGGGAAGGGCGCGGAGCCGGGACCGGCATGCCGGTCGCCGCTGCCCCGGGATAGCGTGATCACATGCGTTTCGGGGTGCTCGGTCCATTGGTGGTGTGGACGGCGGACGGGCGGCCGGTCAGGGTGCCGGAGCTCAAGGTCCGCGCGCTGCTGGCCCTTCTCCTCGCCCAGCAGGGGCACCCGGTGTCGGCGGACCGGCTGATCGACGAGCTGTGGGGCTCCAAGCCGCCCCGCAATCCCACGGGGGTTCTCCAGACCAAGGTGTGGCAGCTGCGCCGTACGCTGGAGGGCGCCGAGCCCGGAGGGCGCGGGCTCGTGGTCTCCCTCGCCTCGGGGTACCGGCTGCGCGCGGCCGGGGACGAGGTGGACTCCGGCCGGTTCCACCGGCTGACGGCCCGGGCACGGTCCACCGGCGACCTGCGGGAGCGGGCGGCGCTGCTCGCGGACGCGCTGGCCGTGTGGCGCGGTCCGGCGTTCGCCGATTTCCCCGACGCCGGGTTCGCCCGCGCCGCGCGGGACCGGCTGGAGGAGCAGCGGCTGACCGCGCTGGAGGAACAGGCGGAAGTCCGGCTGGAGTTGGGGGAGCACGCCCCGGTCGCCGATGAGCTGAGCGATCTGGTCGCGCTGCACCCGCTGCGCGAGCGGCTGCGCGCCGCGCAGGTCAGGGCCCTGTATCTCGCGGGCCGACAGGGGGCGGCGCTGAGCAGTTACGCGGATCTGCGCGGGCGGCTGGCGGAGGAACTGGGGGTGGACCCCGGCCCCGGACTCACCGCGCTGCACCAGGCGATCCTCGCCCAGGACCCCTCCCTGACCACGACCACGAACCCACCCCCCGCCCCGTCACTCTCCCCCTCCCCCGCGCCCTCCCCCGCGTCCGGGGCCGTTCGCCCGGCCCCCGGCCTACCGGCCCCGCTGACCGAACTCGTCGGCCGGTCCGGGGCGATCGGCGAGCTCCGCACACTGCTGGCCGCCAACCGGCTGGTGACGCTCACGGGTCCGGGCGGTGTCGGCAAGACCCGGCTCGCCCTGGCGACGGCCGCCCAGGTCGCCGACCGCTTCCCGGGCGGGGTGCGGCTGGCCGAGTTCGCCGCGCTCGCCCCGCCCCGGGACCGGGCGGGCGCCTCCGCCGCCGGGGTGCACGAGGTGGTCGACGCGGTTCTCGGCGTACGCGACGACTCCGGCCCGAACCCGGCCGGGGGCGCACCGCTCGTGCCCGCCGACCGGCTCGCGCACGCGCTGGGCGACGAACCGGCGCTGCTGGTGTTCGACAACTGCGAGCATGTGATCGAGGAGGCGGCCGAGCTGGCCGGTCAACTGCTGCGAGCGGCACCGAGATTGCGCATCCTGGCGACCAGCAGGAAACCGCTGGGGATCACCGGTGAGCACCTCCAGGAGGTGGAGCCGCTGCGGCACCCCGGGCCCACGGCCGACCTCACCCCCTCGGCCGTACTCCGTTTCGGCGCGGTGGAGTTGTTCGTGGCGCGTGCCACGGCGGCGGCCCCCCGCTTCGTCCTCGACCGGGACAACGTCGAGGCGGTCGTCTCGATCTGCCGTCGCCTCGACGGTATCCCGCTGGCCCTGGAAATGGCCGCGACCCGGGTCCGGGCCCTGGGGGTGGCCGAGTTGGCGGCCCGTCTGGACGACCGGTTCCCGCTGCTCACGGTGGGCTCGCGCGGCGCTCCGGAACGGCAGCGGACCCTGCGGGCGGTGATCGACTGGAGCTGGGGCCTCCTCGGCGACGAGGAACGCGCGGTGCTGCGGCGCCTGTCCGTGCACGCCGACGGTGCCACCCTGGAAGCGGCCGAGGCGGTCTGCGCGGCCCAAGGGCCCGGCCGCACGCCGGTGGTGGACCTGCTGGCCCGGCTGGTGGACTGCTCGCTGGTCGTGATGACCGAAACGGCGGACGGCCCCCGCTACCGGCTGCTCGAGTCGGTGGCGGCGTACGGCACCGAACGCCTGCGGGAGAGCGGCGAGTTCGAGGCAACGAGACGGCTCCACCGGGTCTACTGCACGGAGCTCGCCGAGCGCGCCGACCCGTATCTGCGGGGCCACGGGCAGCGGCGGTGGCTGCGCCGCCTGGACGCCGAGACCGCCAACCTGCGGGCGGCGCTCGACAGCGCCGTACAGGAAGGAGAGGCGGACGGGGCGCTGCGGCTGGTGAACGCGCTGGCCTGGTACTGGCGGCTGCGCGGACGCGGGCATGAGGCCGAGCGGTCCCTGTCCCTCGCCCTGTCCACCGCCGACGGCACCCGGCCGGCGACGCCCGAGGGGGCTGCCGCCCGCGCCCTGTCGGTGGCCAGGGCCACTGCCTGGCTGGGCGGTGTCCGGCTGGCGATCCACGGCAGCGCCGATCCGCGGACGGCGTACGAGGCGGCGCTCCGGCCGTACGCGACGGTGGACGACCCGGGCGGCCGGGCCAGGTCCCAGTGGTTCCTGGCGTCCACCTTGTACGGCATCGGGGACCTGGCGCCGAGCGAGGAGCTGGCCACCCGCGCCCTGGAGACCTTCCGCTCGCTCGGTGACAGGTGGGGCACGGCGGCGGCCCTGGGCAGCCTCACGTACCACGCGAAGCTGCGGGGGGACCTGGACGCCGTGCGGCGGTACGGCGAGGAGAGCCTCGCGCTCTTCCGGGAGCTGGGCGACCAGTGGGGCCAGCTCCAGGCGATGGTGCCGCTCCGGACCCTGGCGGAGGCCGTCGGCGACTACACGTACGCCGGACGGCTGTACCGGGACGGGCTGCTGATGGCGGAGGCCCTGGGCCTCTGGCGGGACGTCACCCTCCAGCTCTCCGGCCTCGGCCGACTGGCACTGCTGACCGGGGACCTGCCGCACGCCCGGGAGCTCCACGAGCGGGCGCGGCGGCTCGCGGCCGAGCAGTCGGACGCGTTCGGGGAGCAGTACGCCGAGATCGGGCTCGGCCTGGGGGCCCGCAGGGCGGGTGAACTCGACGCGGCCGAGGCCCATATGCGCCGCGTCCTCGCGCTGCACCGGCGGATGGGGTACGAACCGCGGACGCCCCCGCTGATCCTCGTCGAGCTCGGATTCACCGCCGAACTGCGGGGTGACGCCGACGAAGCGCTGCGCCTGCAACGGGAGGGCCTGGCGGTGGCCCGGGCCACCGGCGACCCGCTGGCGGTCGCGCTGGCACTGGAAGGGCTGGCCGGAGCGGAGCTGCTGGCAGGCCGTCCCGGACCGGCCGCCCGCCTCCTGGGCACCGCGACGGCGACCAGGGCTTCGGTCCGCGCGCCGCTGCCCGAGGGCGAACGGCACGACATCGACCGCATCGCCGCCGGGGCCGTGGAGGCCCTCGGCCGGGCGGCGTACGAGGCCGAGTTCGCCCGGGGCGGCGAACCGGGCCCCGACGGACACCCGGGGCACCACGCTGCGGGCAGCACGGACAGCACGCGTACCCCTTGACCTCGCCGAACCTGGTCTCGTTCATCCAGTCCTCGCGGGCCCTCGATTTACCGTTTCACCCCAGCTCAGGGGCTTGATCGACCGTCCGGGGTCAGCAAGACACCCGGAAGAGCAACACACAGAACCAGTACAAGCCGATGCTCAACTACTGGATCGGGAACCAGTGGCAGCGCATGAAGAAGGCCGGCCTCGTCGAGATCCCCGAAGGCATGGTCGTCCACGGCTTCCGCCACTTCTTCGCCTCCAACTGCCTCACCCACACCATCCCCATCACCGACGTCGCGGAATGGATAGGCAACAGAGCGACCACTTGCCGACGCACCGGCTCCACGGATATGGAGCCGGTGCTTGGGGGAGCCGTGCGCGAGGGTACGGAGCATGGCTTCGACGCACGGTGGGAGTGGCTGCGCACGGGGAGCCCAGGAGACGTTCGCAGGCCGAGTGGGCAGGCCGAGGGCGGCGCGGAACGCACCGATCGCGGTGTCGAGCGGCTGAGGTATGTTCGGAGCGGCCTCGATGAATGCCTGGAGCAACTCTCGATGGGACGTCTCGGGAAAGGGCGGGTGCTCCTCGATGTCGAGGCGCACGACGGCCGGCGGGACGAGAGCGCGGGAGCCGCCAGGGCATACGGCCATCTGACCGGCACGATCACCCCGGCCGGGTAACGGACGGCCGGCCGTCACCCGGCATCGAAACGACAGGGATCGATGGCGGGCCGCCAAGACCGTTTCGGTGAGGCACTTCTCCCACCTGCCGGTCGCAGTAGTGGGCCGGGTCCGGTGGTTTCCGATCGGTCCGTCGGCCGGACCGGTCGGAGGTGTTCAGGCGATCTGCTTGCTGCGGACGATCAGCAGGGCGAGTTCGTGCAGCAGGTGGCGGCCCGCACGGGGCAGCAGGGGTGCGAGCCGGGTCCAGGCATCGTGGACGATGTGGTCGGCCTCCTCGTGGCAGGCTTGCACGGCCCCGCAGGCTTCCAACTGCGCGCGTGCCCGGCTCAATGCCGGGCCATGGAGCGAGCCTTCCTTGGTCTCCTGCCAGAGCCGCGTCAGGAACGGTCGGGGAATGCGGCCGACGGCGTGGGCCAGGGGCATGGTGACCTTGCTGTTCCGCAGGTCCTCGGAGGTCAGCTTGGTCGGTTCCCCGGCGTGCGTCACCCCTCGCAGGTCAGCGACATCGTCGGCGATCTGGTAGGCCGTGCCCACGGCCGAGCCGAATGCTGCGAGCGCTGCACGCAGCTGCGGCCCGGCGTCGGTGACCACTGCTGCCGTCTCCAGCCCCGCCGCGGTCGGGGCACCGGACTTCAGCCGGTGCGTCAGGCGGACGACGTCCAGCACGGTGTCCCGGTCACCATCGGCCACCGCCCGGTCCATCTCCTCGCGATGCCCGTGCAGGTCGAGGGCCTGTCCGGCGTGCCCCGCCCGCAGCGCGGCCAGCAGCAGAGCACGCAACTCCCCGCCGCGCCCCGCGTCGTCGGGGAAGGAGAGCTGGACGGCCCGGTCCCACAGAAAGTAGGCGGCCGTCCCGGCGTTCAGGGCCGTCGGCATACCGAACACTGTGTGGACGGCCGGTCGGCCGCGGCGCAGGGGCGAGGCGTCCTGGACGTCGTCGACGATGAGGGACCCGGTGTGCAGCATTTCGATCGCCGCGATCAGCGGCCCACAGCGTTCGCTGTCTCCACCGAGCAGGTCGACGGTCTCCCAGATCATGACGGGCCGCCATCTCCGGCCCGCGGCATTGGTCAGGTGGCGGACGGGTTCGCTCAGTGCGTGGTGGAGGCGGTGTCCGAGGCCGGTGGCGTTCGTCCGCTCGGAGCCGGTCAGGCAGTCGGCCGGAAGCCATGCGGCGCAGGCGTCCGCCGGGCTGTCGGGACAGAGCCGGTCGATGTGATCGTCGATGCGCGGAACGATGCGGTCGATGTGCTGCTGGAGGTCGTCGGGAGCCGCCCGGGGGGTGGGCAGTTCGTCGGTGGGGTGCAGGAGGGCGCCGGTCATGGAGGGTCGCTTTCGCTCAGGGCCGGTGGGCGGGGGCGGCTTGCTCACGGGGCGCCGGCCCGGCAGCAGGCGGATGCGGCTCACGGGGCGCGGCGACCATGGCCAGGCCCTTGGGCATCGGGGTGAGCTCCAGGCTGACGCGGACGGTCCTGCCGGACGGTGCCGTACGGAGCGTCCGCGAGCGGACCAGGCTCGCCAGGGCGACCGGCACCATGATCTCGGAGGCCGCGGCGCCGGGGCAGTAGCGGGGACCGATCCCGTACGGGAGCAGGGCTGCGGAGGAGAGCGGGGGCCGGGCCTCGGGCGACCAGCGCAGCGGGTCGAACTCCTCCGGCCGTGCGTACCGCGCGGGGTCACGGCGCAGCGCCCCCAGAGGCAGGGTCACCAGGGCACCGGCGGGCACCGGCTGGTCGCCCACCCGCGTCGCGTGGCGGGCGCGGCGCACCAGGAGCGGGATGCCGTGGAGCCGCGTGACCTCCTTGACGAAGCCCGCGGTACGGGGCATGAGCCCGGGGCCGATGGCGTCGGCCGGGGCGTCGGCGCCCAGGACGGCGTCGGCCTCGGCCCGGATGGCCGCCTGGTGGTCGGGGTGGCGGCCCAACTCGTAGCAGGCCCAGGCGAATGTCGAGGACGTGGCCTCGATGCCGGCGAACAGCAGCGCACGCAGGTCGTGCAGCGGCGCGTCCGGCCGGTCGTCGCCCGAGCGCTTGAGCAGGGAGACGACGTCGTTTCCGTCCGCGTCCGGCCGGTGGCGTACGTACACCTCCCGGGCGGCCTCGTTCAGCGTCGCGAAGGCCCGGCGGAAGGCGCGCCGTCGCGGCTTGGGTACCCAGGGCCACGGCGACAGCGCGTACTTCCAGAACACCCCCGCGGAGAGCACGGAACGCGCCCGCGCGAGCCTGGCCAGCAGATCCGGGGAGATGGCGCTGTTCAGGACGGTCTCGATGACGAGCCCGGCCACCAGGCGGCTCATCTCGAAGGGGATGTCGACGGGGCGGTCGGCGGGGAGGCCCACGATCAGGCGGTCGGTACTGTCCCGTACGGACGGTCCCAGAGCCGTCAGACGGGGTGCCGCGAGCGCCGGTTTCATCAGCGCGCGCCGGTCCCGGTGGGCCTGGCCCTCGGAGCCGGGGAAACCGTTCTCGGCGAAGTCCCGGAGGCTCGGGTCCGTGCTCCAGAACTGGAAGGTGTCCTCCCCGCACCCGACTTTCCGGAGCAGCGAGGGGTCGTTGACCTGGAAGGCGCTCGCCGGTCCGGCCTTCGTCCTGACGACGGGGCCCGCCTGACCGAGGTGTACCGCGGCATTCGCCGGATCGAGCCAGAATCGCAGCGCACGGGAGTGCGCGACGCGCGGTTCCCCCCGCGATGCCGGGCATTCCCCGGGATCGATCTCCTCGGTCATATCTGTCAAGCCTCCTGGGCTTCGATGGGCTCGACGGCCCATGTCTCTTCTTTTACGCGACCACGGGCAGGTCTTTACGCGACCACGGCCGGACGAGGGACGGCGTCTTGTGCGCCCGGTGTCTACCGGGGGCCGTCAAGTTCGCCGAGGGCACGTACGCACGCGGCGGGAAGTCCGGCCGCCGCCGGGTGGGCCTGGTCATGGAGGACGCCGATGCGCGCGGTCGTCGTCGTCCGGGTCAGGGAGACGTAGCCGAGCAGACCGGGAGCGTTCAGGGCGAGGATGCTCGTGGCGGTCAGGGGGGCGCCCAGCACGCGGTAGGTGTCGTTGATGGCGATGTGGCTGACGGCGAGCCGGAGGCCGGGCCGGAGCATGACCCGCTGGAGCAGCCGGGGCGGGATGCGCAGGACGCTCCGCCAGCCGCTGTCGCGCAGCCCGGACTCCTTGTGCCGCCGGGACTGGGCGGTGAGGGAGCGCAGCCGGTCGGCGGGGGTGGGCAGGGTGCACGGAAGCCGGACGACGGCCGACAGCGCGGCGTTCCCCGGAGTGAGTTCGGCCCCGGCCTCGCGGACCGACATGGGCATCATCACCCTCAGGTCGCGCACCCGTCCCCCGTGCCTCTGCTGCCCGTCCGCGAGCGCACCCGTCAGGGCGGTGAGGCAGATCTCGTTGACGGTCGCTCCCCACCGGGACGCCAGCGCCCGCAGCGAGGGGTCCGGGACGTCCGCGTAGGCCAGGGACGCACGTCCGCTCGGGGCCGCACCACACCCTTGGGGAACGGTCTCGTGCGGGGCGAAGCTTTTGTACGGCACCGTACGCAGCCACGCCGTCGAGCTACGGCCCGTCCCGGGCGGACGGTAGGGGTGCGGCCCGCGAACGGGTTCGTCGGCCAGGAGCGCGGCCACCAGGTGCGCCGTACCGACGCCGTCCACCACGGCGTGGTCGACACGGAAACAGAGCCGCTGCACCCCTTCGGCCGGGCACGTCAGAACGCGCAGGTCCCACCGGGGCGCGCGACCACCGGGCAGGGGACGGCGCAGAACCTCGTCAGTCTTCTCGCCCAGCGAGCCGTCCACCCCTGCCTCGTCGACACGCACCCCGATGTCGGGCACCGCGGTTCCCACCCACGAGCGGGCCCCCGGCACCACGGCGATGCGCAAGGTCTCCAGGCTCGCCGCCCGCTCGGCCACGCGTGTGCGCAGGTCCTCCAGCGAGAACGAGCCGATGGGAAAGTCCAGCACATGCCCCACCATCAAGGGCCGAGAGGCGCCCGAGGAGAACAGCGCGAACGCACGGTCCACCGCGTTCATCCGACTTCCCGAACCGACCACCCCACCGGAGCGCGCGCCGCTGATTCCGGACACAGCATGGGTCTGCACGAAACACCTCGTAGGTATCGACACCGGAACCGTGTCGGAAGTCGGCGGGATGTCTGCCGTTCGCACCTTCGCGAACGGGCCTGTCGGGGAGAGCCGCTCGGGCCAACCGCTACCGCGGCAGCGGCAGGCTGTGCCTCGGCGTCAGAAGGGCGGCCGGGGTGTGCCGACCGTGCGGGGTGATGGCGACCGGGGTGTCGCGCCGGCGGTGGACGCCCGGTTGACGGTGACCGTGGTGCCTCGTCGGGCGGAACCGTTGTCGGCTGTGGGACCACGACTATTGACGCGTGCCGACGGCAGTCGCGAGCCTCCGCGCCCGATGTTCGCGAGCTTCATGTCCTTCTCCGGCTTGTACGGTCCGATGCGGGCGGTTCGAGGTCATCCCAGCAGAGCCGCTGGTGTCGTGAGCCCTGTACTCCAGCTATCGGTACGGGTTTCACCCTTCAGGGTGGATTTCGTTCGATTCAGGATGGCGATCGGCGCGTGGGCGACGCGGCGCCCTCGTCACTGGCCACATCGAGCGCACTGACGGCACCGTGAACCTCACCGTTCGCGGCGGTGGCGGTACTGGGTGAACGTCGGTGAGCTGATTGCGCTTCTAGGGCCTGTCGTCAAACTGCCGTCGTCGCCCGAAGGGCGGCCGCGCGGCGCATGGTGCGTGCGATCGCAAGGCGCCGGAATGGTCTCGTAGCGGAGCTGCTTGGCCATTTCGGCAACGCTGCGAGCGTGCGTGCCAGGCGTCGCGCGGCAGGCGGCAGTTTGACGACAGGCCCTAGGGGTGACCGCGGCGACGCCGCCGCCGGGCAGGTACTCGCAGGTGTACAGGGACGGTACGTGCAGGCCGGGGATGCAGGCCAGCTCCTCGTACAGACCGACGCCGGAGGCAGCCGATGCGGCACTTCCCGGCTTCGGCGAGGACGGCTCGGCGGTCGGCCGGACGCCAGTGACGGCACGACCAGACCGTCTATAGGTTTCCGCAGGTCAGCGCACTCGCCCACGCGGCTTCAGCGGGGTCGTGGGCAGTTCCGGGGCGGACAGGCGGGCACCGTCGTAGCCCTGCACCTCGCCGAACCGCGAGCCCGTCTCCCAGTCGTTTCGCGCCTGCACGATCTCCTCACCGGATCGGGCGATGAAGTTCCAGAACATCACGATCTCCTCCTCGAACGGCTCACCGCCCAGGAGCATCAGGCCCGCGTCGGAGAGGGCGCGCAGCGGCAGTTCCGTGCGGCCGCAGCCCAGGTAGAGCATCGAGCCGGGCAGTACGGGCACGCCGTCGACCTCGGCCTCTCCGGACATCGACAGGACCGCGTACTCGAAGTCCGGGTCCAGCGGGAGACGGGTCTCGGCGCCCCCGGTCAGGGTGAGGTCGGCGCCGACGATCGGGGTGTAGGCGGTGCCGGGCGAGGCCGCTCCGTCGAGTTCGCCCAGGATCACGGTGGCGGTCAGGCCCGGGGCGGTCACGGTGGGGAGGTCCGTGTGGTGCTGGAAGTGCGGCTCCACATGGCGGTGCTCGTCGGGGAGGGCCACCCAGAGCTGGGCGCCGTGCAGAAACCGGGCGTGCGGCTTCGGGCTCTCCTCGGAGTGGCTGATGGCCCGGCCCGAGGTCATGAGGCCGAGTTCGCGGGGGCGCACCGTCTGGAGACTGCCCACGCTGTCGCGGTGCAGGACCTCCCCCTCGTGGAGCCAGCTGACGGTCTGGAGCCCCATGTGCGGGTGCGGCGGCACCTGCATACCGGGCTCGTCCGCGATGTCGTCGGGCCCGTAGTGGTCGACGAAGGCCCAGGCACCGACCATGCGGCGGCCCAGGTTGGGCAGCAGGCGGCGCACCTCGGTGGACTCACCGAGCGGGACGCGGCGGGGGTTGAGGAGTTCACGGACCGGCTCGGCGACGACGAAGCCGCGCCCTCCGCAGACGGAGGGAGTGGCCTGGCGATCGAGATTGCTCATGGCGCTCAACCTATTCCCGTACGGGCGTGGAGCGTCGGTACCCACGCCAAAGCTTTAGTGGAATGTTCAACCATTATGCGGTGTTGTCACGGCTGGACGCAGGCGGGGCAGGCCCCCGGTGGCCCCGTACCGAGGGGCGGCCCGCGCGATGACGAGGAGGACACGTGAGCGAGACCTACTACGAGTTCGGCACGGCCGCCGACCGGTGGGACCGGGCGCAGATGTTCTTCGAGGCCAAGGAGTACGTCACGGCCGCCCGGATCCTGGGCGGGCTCGTCGAGGAGGCGCCGGAGCAGGTCGCGCCGCGCTTGCTGCTGGCCCGCGCCTACTACCACTCCGCCCGGCTCGGCCGGGCCGAGGAGGAGCTGCGGGCGGTGCTGGAGACCGACCCGGTGGAGAGTTACGCGCGCCTCATGCTGGGCCGGACCCTGGAGCGCCAGGGGCGGCGGGCGGAGGCGGCCACGCAGCTGCGGATGGCCGCCGCGCTCGAAGGCGACTTCGGGCCGGGGGACGGCGGGCTCTGACCCGACGCCCGCCGCCGCGCCGTTCGAGCCCCGGCGGTTCAAACCCCTGCCGCTCGGGCCGTCCGGAACCGCACCGGCCGCCGGGCTCCGGCCCGGACCCGCCCGTACGGGGGTCGGGGCCACGCCGGCCGGTGCGGCCCCGATCTCCTTTACCCGCCGGTACGAGCACCCGATAATGAGCTTTCCGGGACGAAGGGGCGGGGGATGCGCAGATCCAGGGATGCCGAGTTACGCCGGGCGCGGGTGGCCGCGCTGATCGCGTCGGCAGCGGCGGTGGCCGTGGCCGGCTGCTCCGGGGGCGCGACGGACGAGCCCGGGGCCGGAGGGAGGCTCACCGCCCGAGCGCCGGGGGTGCACAGCTGGACCGGCACCCCCTGCCGACCACTCGCGGACACGCCGCTCGCCAAGGGGTTCGCCCTCGGCTCCACCACCGATTCCGCCGACCCGGACGCCCGGGAGGACATCGGCGGGAACGGCACCCGGCCCCGCTACCGGCAGACGGCCTGCCTGGCCGGTCTCAAGGCCCCGGACGGGTCGTTCTGGAAGCTCAGCGCCACCGCCGCCGTGTACGAGGACATCGGGCCCGCCCGCCGTGCGTACCGCGTCAAGGAGGACCTGGACCGGGCCCACGGGCGCACTCCGGAGCCGGTCCACAGGACCGCGTACGGGAAACCGGCCGGTGACCAGGGGCGCCCCGGCCGCACGCTCGTCCTCTGGAACGGCGACCTCCTGCTCTCGGTGACCGCGTACGGCCCGTACGGGAGCGAGGAGCACGAGGTGCGCGACGACCTCGGGCGCATCGTCGAGAACACCGCCCGCCTCATGGAGGACGGGCTGCGCGAACGCGACGCCCCCTCCCCCGAACCGCCCTGAGACCGACCCGCCCCGGGAACGGGAGAACCCGCCGGACCTCATCCGGCGGGTTCTCCCGTCAAGCACCGCGTCAAGCGCCGCTCAAGCGCCGCTTCAAGCACCGCACCGGGCGGCGGCCGGTCAGCCCACCGGGGTCTCCACCCGGGGCGAGCCCGCGCTGTTCGCGGAGACCAGCAGCCGCTCGGTGAGGTAGCCGAAGACCAACCCGAAGCCGGTCCAGAACGTCGTCTGGACGGCGAGCGTCGAGAGCCGGAACTTCCACAGCAGGCTGGCCGGGAAGTCCTCGCCGACCTCGTCGAACGAGGGCAGGAAGGTGTAGGCGAGGCCAACCACCAGGAGGAAGCCCGCGGCCGCCGCGATGGTCGCGTTCCAGTTGCCCAGGGCGGGTGCGAGCCGCTTGCCGAGGATCACGGCGGCGACGGCCAGCAGCACGCTGAGGGCGACCATCAGGAAGAACAGGGCGGTGCGCTTGCCGATGGTGTCGGGGTCGCCGACGGCGGGCGGGTTCGCCGGGTACTTCAGGAACGGAACGACGTAGACGGTGAGCAGGGCCGCTCCCGCGATGAGTGCGGCCGTGGCCCGCGCGCCGAAGTTGCCGATGCGGCCCAGCGCGTAGCAGTACACGAGGGAGGCGATCCCGCCCGCCGCGACGCCGAAGACCAGGAGTGCGGTGGCGAGTCCGCCGGTGGCCTGCATCGTGCGGCTGACCAGGTCCTCGCCGTCCTCGCCACCCCCGTGGGCGTGACTCTGCGCCTCTTCGACCGCGATGGCGGCGTCCACCTGGGACTCACCGAGGAAGTAGGCGACGGCGAAGGCCAGTGCGCCCGCGATCAGGCCGGCGATCATGCCGCGTACGAGCAGCGCTCTGACAGATATGGAGTTCACGAGACGTTCCCTGTTTCTCTTGTTTCCCTAGCTTGCTTGCGTTGCTTGCATTGCTTGCCTGAATTGCCTGGCTTGCGCAGGTGACTCAGTGGCAGGGGAAACCGAGCAGGTGGCGGCCGTCGTGGACCCATTCGTGGACGCCCTCGCCCGAGATGAGCGCGGTGGCGCCCTGTTCGGCGCCGACGAAGTAGAGCAGTACGAGCGCGAGAATGCCGACGAAGACCGCCCATGGGGCGATGGCCTTGGCCGAGATCGGGGTGATCGCAGGGGCCCCCGTTGCGGGAGCGGCAGACTGCGCCATGGCAGAACCTCCTGTGGGAACACGCGTCCCTGTCGTGGTGCGCCGGACGAAGGTGCTGGGTCTGACTTCCCGCACAGGTACGGGTACACAGTGGCGCGACCGTGCCGGATTCTCACCGGGCTTCCGTCACACCCTCGTCAAGGTCGACGTGACCATACCGCCTGTACGCAGGCTCCGCCATGGTGCAATCTGCTGAGCTTCGGGCCCCGATCCGCCCGCCCGTCAAGGGCGTTGGAGCCTTCGCAGAACGACTTGAGGCAGGAACATGACAGTACGGGTGATGTTGGTCTCACCGGCGATGAACGCGGCGCTCCGGGAGGCCCGCTTCGACGGCGACGCCCCGCTGGACCCGGCCGGGGAGCGGAGCGCGCGGGCGGCGGCCCCCGCCGTGCCGAAGGCGGGCCATGTACTGTGCGGCCCCTCCGAGCGATGCCTCGGGACCGCCGCCGCGCTCGGTCTGGCCGCCGCTCCCGAACCGGCCCTCACCGGCTGGGACCTCGGGCGCTGGAGCGGCCGCCGCCTCGACGAGGTGGGCGCCGCCGAACCGTCGGCCGTGGCCGCCTGGATGGGTGAGCCCTCGGCCGCCCCGCACGGGGGCGAGTCGCTGCGGGACCTGGTGGAGCGGGTGGGCCGCTGGCTGGACGGGGCGGGCGGGGTGGAAGGGCTCGGCCCCGGGGGCGGGAGCGTCCTCGCGGTCGCCGAGCCCGCCGTCGTACGGTCGGCGGTCGTGCACGCTCTCGCGCTGCCGCCGGAGACGTTCTGGCGGCTGGACGTCGCCCCGCTGGTCCTCACGGAACTCAGCGGGCGCTCGGGCCGGTGGAACGTCCGGCTGGGGCGACCGCTCACGGCCCCTCAGGAGCCGTGAACCTCACGGCCGCCGGGCCCTCGGCCCCACCTCACCTCACCTCAGGGCTCCTGAACCGGACCGCCCGCCTCCCGCCAGTCCGGCCGCAGCAGCACCGCCGTGGCGACGATGCCGTCCTCCACCCGCCAGCGCCCCTCCAGGACGGGCGGCACGGCCGGATCGGTGCGCAGCAGCCGTGCCGTGAAGGTCCCGTCGGCCGCCCGGTCGTCCGCCCGGCGGAACGTCAGGTCCGCCTCGCTGAAGTCGAGCTCGGTCAGCGTGAGCGGGTACCAGGTCTTGAAGACGCTCTCCTTCGCGCTGAACAGCACCCGGTCCCAGTGGATGCCGCCCGCCTCCCCCGCGAACCGTTCGCGTTCCGCCGGGCGCACCACCAGCGCCTCCACCCCGTCGGGCAACGGGGCGTGCGGTTCGGCGTCGACCCCCAGGGACAGCACATCCGCCGCACGCGCCAACGCAGCCGCCCGGTACCCCTCACAGTGCGTGAGGCTGCCGACGATCCCGTCGGGCCACAGCGGCATACCGCGCTTCCCGTGGAGTACGGGGACGGGTTCCAGGCCCAGTCCGCCCATGGCCCGCCGCGCACAGGCCCGTGCCGTCGCGAAGTCGTTGCGGCGTTTGGGCACGCTCCGGGCGACCAGCGCCTCCTCCTCGGGGAACAGGGTCCCGTCCGCCACGCTCACCTCACGCGTGGCCGCGCAGGAGACGTACGCGGGCAGCAGCCGCTCGATCACAGGGAACCTCCGGAGGTGGCGGTGTCGGTACGGGCCGGGGGCGCGGACTCGGGCTCGGGCTCGTACGGGAGGATCTGGCGCAGCAGACCGCGCGGGTGGCCCCGCTCACGCCACTCCCTCGGGTAGCCGATCGAGACCTCCTCGAAACGCACGCCGTCGTACCAGGTCGTACGGGGGATGTGGAGGTGCCCGTAGACGACGGCCGAGACGTTGAAGCGGCGGTGCCAGTCGGCGGTCAGTTCGGTGCCGCACCACTGGGCGAACTCCGGGTACCACATGACCGACGTGGGCTCCCGCACCAGCGGCCAGTGCCCGGCGAGGACGAGCGGGATCTCCGGGTCGTGGGCGGCGAGCCGGCGCTCCGTCAGCGCGACCCGGGCCCGGCACCAGTCGTCACGGGTCGGGTACGGGTCCGGGTGCAGCAGGTACTCGTCGTTGCAGACGATGCCGGAGGCGTGGGCGGCGGCCAGCGACTCCTCCTTCGTGTGCGTGCCCGGGGCGCGGAAGGTGTAGTCGTACAGGAGGAACAGCGGGGCGATCGCCACCGGCCCGTCGGGGCCCGGCCAGAGCGGGAACGGGTCCTCGGGGGTGATCACGCCGAGCTCGCGGCAGAGCTCGACGAGGTGTTCGTACCGGGCCTGTCCGCGCAGCCGGACCGGGTCCTTGTCCAGGGTCCACAGCTCGTGGTTGCCGGGTGCCCAGATCACCTTGGCGAACCGTTCCGCGAGGAGGCTCAGCGCCCACCGGATGTCATCGGGGCGCTCCGCCACATCGCCCGGGACGATGAGCCAGTCCGCGTCGGAGGTGGGATGGAGGGACTCCACGATGGGCCGGTTGTCGGTGACCGCCACATGGAGGTCGCTCACGGCCAGCAGCCGCCCGGTTCCCTGCGGGGCGGGGGCGGGTGAGGGGCCACTGGGCGGTGCAGGGTCGCTCGGAGCGGTCATGTGCGCTGGTTCCCCGTTCTGTCTGCTCTGTGTCTGCTCTGTTTGTTTGTTCTGTGTGTCTGCTCTGTGTCGGCTCTGCGGCTGCTCTGCTCAGTCGTCGGTCGTGCGGCTCTGTTCGTTCCGTTGCCGGTCGTACGGCTCCGTCCGCCGTCCACGGAGCCCTCGACACGTAGCCTCTCATGAGCCTGCGACACTCCACCCAGCCCCTTGCCCGGCACCCATTCCCGTACCGATAGCCGCAGTTGACGTACGGTCAGTGCCCCTCCTGCGCACGGTGGTTGTTCAGCTCCTCCACCGCTCCGAGTGCGTCGCCGACGGTCGTGTAGTCGACGGCGACGAAGTTGACCGGGCTGCCGCGCTCGGCCTCGCAGGTCCTGGCCCGCTCCAGCAGCCAGTCACGGGCGTTGATCCGGCCCGCGTCCAGCCGGCTGCCGCCGCCGTTGGTGACGAAGTGGTTGAGGAGGAAGAGGCGCTTGCCGGTGCCGCCCCGGTTCGGCTCGCAGCTCATCTCGTCGGGGCTGCGGAAGGCGAACGGGGTCTCCATCCCGTAGCGGTAGAAGTTGCGGTACCAGGGGGCCGGTCCGTCCGCCTTCTCGGCGAACACCACGAGCCGCCGGCCGCTGTCGATCATCTCCTTGAGCGTGGGCCAGGGCTCCTCGGGGTCCTCGTGCGGGGTGTGGAGCAGTTCGTCGAGTCCCGCCCGGTGGAACGCCTCCTCGGTCTCCTCGGCGCCGATGTCGTCCTGGACGATCAGCGTCACGATCTCGGTGGGGTTGGCGCGCAGCCAGGCGCCGATGTCCGCCAGGGCCGGGACCAGTTCGATCGCCCCGGCCCGGCAGACGCTGTGGCAGAGCCAGAGGCCCTCGCGCGGCGGGTTGGCGCGGTCGATCGCGGCGGAGATCAGCCGGCGCTGCTCGGGCGTGAACTCGGGGTTGTCGAGCCGGGCGGCGATGTCCCGCGTGCTCTCCCAGTGGTACGTGTCCAGTTGGAGCGCGCGGACCCCGGTGTCGAGCTGGGTGGTGATGTCGGGGTCCTGGAGGGGGCCGATGAACCGGTCCGCGGTGGTGGACATGGCGTTGTGGGCCGTGAGGTGGGCGACCTCGTCGTACCGCAGGTCGCAGAGTTCGGCGCTGCCCTGGCAGCGGCGGGGCGCGGACGGGCCGAGGACGGGCGGGACGAGCAGGGCGCCCGCCAGCGCGGCACAGGTCACGCCCGCGGCCACGCCCCGTACGGCGGTGGGCGTCGGCAGCGTGCGCGGGCGCACCAGGAAGGCCCAGCCGGTGGCGGTGAGGAGCACCCCGCCGACGAGGGCCGTGAGGGCGGCGGTCAGTCCGGTGGCCACCACCTGGTCCACGGCGTTGCGCTGGAGGTCCTCGGCGAGGGCGATAACGCTCGGCGGCCAGGAGGGCCGGGTGGTGAGGAACCGGCCTCCGGTGACCGGCCGGGTCAGCAGGGCCGCCGCCGCGGCGAGGATTCCGCCGCAGGCCACCGCCTGGCCCAGCGCCATCAGCCGTCGGGTGGAGGCGCCGGGGCCGGTGGACCAGAGCGCCGCCAGGGAGACCAGGGCCAGGACGGTGGCGAGGATCTGGAGCTGGGTCAGACGCTGTACGCGCTCACGGGCCTGCTCCAGGACGTCGAGGTCGTTGCCCGCCGCCTCCAGGGTCGCGGTGAGGTCCCACGTACCGCCCTGGAGCGTGGTGCGCAGATCGGCCACCGCCGTCCGCGAACCGTCGGCGAGTGCGGCCGCCGCCGCCGTCGCCAGTGCGGACGCCACATCGCCCCTGCCCAGGGCCACTTCCACGTCCGGGCGCAGGGCCGCCCGTTCGCCCGCGGGCACCAGCGCCAGCAGGACGTCGGCGGCGCGGTCCGCCTGCTCCTCGGTGAGCGGCAGGAGGGGCAGAGCGGGCGCGCGGCCCTCCCTGAGGGCTTCGAGCGCCGCGGTGAGGTCGTCGGTGAAGCGTGCGAAGTCCGGTTCGTCCTGGTCCTGGAGGTTGGCGACCAGGTCGCCGAAGTAGATGCGCGCCAGCTCGGCCAGGTTCCGCAGCACCGGCTCGATGTCCACGCTCAGCCGCAGCTCGTCGGTGTCGCCGCGCAGATAGTCGGTGAGCGCGTGGATCTGCTGGTCGGTGAGCGAGCGGACCGTGGCGGGCGGCAGGACGACCTTGACGTTGGACGTGATCAGCGCCTCGGGGACGGGCAGGTGGGCCAGGAGGTCGCGGGTGACGGGGGCGATCGCCGGGTCGACGAGGACCTCGCTGTAGAGGCGGTCGTACGCCGACTCCTCGTCCAGGACGGACTGGTAGAAGCCCGGCGACAGAACGGTGGCGCGGACCGTCGAGGTGAGCGCGACCGTCAGCACCGAGAGCGCGGCCAGCACGAACGCCACCCCACGCACCACCCGGCGGGTGGAGCGCGGGGCGAGGGGGCCGGGCTCGGGCGGGAACGGGGTCTCCATCGGTGCGGCACTCACCCACTCAGCCTATGCGGATTATCAGCTTTTATGCATGAATGATGAGATTCGAGTACCGAGGAGCCCGCCGTGCACTCCATCCACCTGGCCGTGCTGATGACGAGTCACAACCGGCGCGCGCGGACCCTGTCGGCGCTGCGCTCCCTGGAGAGCCGACGCGGGCTTCCGGCCCACGCCACGCTGGGCGTCCACCTGGTCGACCGGGGCAGCACCGACGGTACTCCGGAGGCCGTCCGCCTGCTGTATCCGGCCGTGGAGGTCATGTCGGTGGGCGCGGACGTCCCCCGTAACCAGGCGATGCGCATCGCGAGCCGCAACAGCCGCAGCGGCGGAGGCGGGGGCGGCTCGCTCAGCGGCAGGCCGGGCGGGCCGAGCCACCGCTGGACGCACCAGCTGTGGCTGGACGACGGGGTGGAGCTGTTCCCGGACGCCCTCGCCGCACTCCTGCGCGCGGCGGACACGGTCGGGGTCGGGGCGGTCGTCGTCGGCGCGGTCCGGGACGCGGACGGGGCCACGGTGTACTCGGGGCGGCGCGGCCGCTCACTCACGCTGGTGGAGCCCGGCGGGGAGCGCCCCGAGCCCTGCGACACGTACGACGGCCGGGTGGTGCTGCTCTCCCGTGCCGTGCACGACCTGGTCGGGGACCCCGACAAGGTCTTCCGCCACCGGATGGGCGACTACGACCACGGCTTCCGCGCCCGGCGGGCCGGGATCCCCGCCTTCGTCGCCCCGTCGCCCGTGGGTGTGTGCCCGGAGGAGCCGGACGTGCCCGGCTCCCGGGAGCCGGGGATCGGGGTGCGGGAGGCGCTGCGCCGGGTGACCTCCGCACGGGAGCTGCCGCCGCGCCAGTGGTGGGTGTACTGCCTGCGCCACACCTGGCCGTGGGCGCCGGTCCTGATGGTGTCCCCGTACGCGCGGACGGCGGCCCGCGCCACGCTCGGCCGGTGGCGGGCCTGACACGGCCAGGCCTGGGGGGACAGGCCCGGCTCAGCCCCGGTCTGCGGTGAGGCCGACGGTGGGGCGGGCGGTGGGGGGCGGCGGCACGGTGGGGCGGGCGGTGGCGGTTCTGACGGGGGCGGTGCTCGTCGGCGTACCGCCTGCGGGGGCGGAGGGTACGGGCGGTACGGGCTGGGCTGACGGGGCTGACGGGGCTGACGGGAGCCTGGTTCCGGTCGCCGGGCCGCGGGTGCCGGTCCTGGGCGGGGGAACGTACGCCGGGATCCTCAGCAGGGCGAGGACGGCCGCCGCACTGCCTGCCAGCGGTACGAGGACGAGCGCGGGGTGCAGCAGCTCCGCGTACACCAGCGTCCCGGTCACCACCGGCACCGCCGCCCACAGGCCGAGGACGACGGCGGTGCCGGGCACGGTGACGCGGACCCGGCGCAGGCGGTGCGTGATGTGGTCGCCGGAGTTCCGGAGGAGGGGGCGCGCGGCGCGGCGGCGGGATACCAGTACGAGGGCGGTGTCGGCGAGGGCCACGGTCGCCAGCACGGGCAGCGCGGCCCACGCGGTGCGCTCCGCGGGTGCCGCCGTGAGGAGCAGCGCGCCGGAGGCCACCAGGGTGAACCCCGTGAACAGGGAGCAGGACGCGCCGGGGCGGATGCGCGCGGGGTGCCAGTTGTGGAGCAGGAAGCCGAGGAGACCGGCGAGGAGGGCGGCCGGGAGCAGGGCGAGCCCGGACCGGCCGTCGACGGCGGCACAGGCGAACAGCCCGGCGGCGGTGACGGCCCCGACGGTCGCCAGCGCCCCGTCGGCGGTGTCGAGCAGGGCGAAGGCGTTGGTGAGCAGGACGATCCCGATCACGGCCGGGACGCCCGCCGCGAGCGACAGACCGGCGAGGCAGACGGCGAGGGTGGCGGCTCCCGTCTGGACGGCCAGCCGCAGGGGGACGGGGAGCGGCCGCAGTTCGTGGACGAGCCCCAGGACGGCGACGGTCCCGGCGCCCGCGAGCAGCCCCGCGACGGCGCGGCCGGATTCGCCCGCCGCGCCGAGCCCCGAACCGGCGGCGGCAGCGGTGCCGACGCCGAGGACGACCGTCGCACCGCCCAGTCTCCGCACCGCCCCGGCCCGCGAGGGGCGCCCGCCCGGCTCGCGGCCGGACCCGCAGCGGAGCGCCGCGCGGCGGACGCCCTTGGCGAGTACGACCGTGATGAACAGCGCGGCCACAGCGGAGGCGATGATCCCAACCACGTTCACCTGCCCTGCCTTTCCTCGTTCGAACAGCGGCACGGGACGCCGGGCGACCGGCGGAACAGCGGCGGCCCGGCGCTCGTCCGGTTGCGGTGCCGGGGTGATGTACGACGCCAGTCGCGTGGCGGTCTCCCCAACCTACGGGGCCAATGTCCCCATTCGCCCTGAATAACACGAAAAAGGCGCTGCATTGTTCTGGCACCTGGTGGACGAGGGCATGGGGCGACGACCGGTCCGCCCGCACGCCTTGGCCCAAAAGCCTTGCGTGCAAGTCGAGTTGCGGCGGGGCGGCACGGGGGTGCGGGGCTCAGCGGGCGGGGTGCCCCCGAGCGTGGCGTTCGGCGGCCTCGTGCCACCACCGAGGCGGGGAGGGAGCGGTGACCCGCGCGGTGGGCTGGTCGGGGTGGAGGCCGAGCCGTCGCAGGGCGTCGGCGTCGGCATGAATGCCGTACCAACCACGCCAGTGGCCGTCCGCGCCGGGCGCGCAGGCCAGGTCCACGCGGAGCTCATCCGCGTGGAAGGGCATCCAGTCGATGCCGCGGTCGCGCAGTCAGGTGCGTACGGCAGCCAGGGGCCGGGGGCCGCCCGGCAGGTTCTCGACGGCGACGACGGTGACCCATGCGGAGTCCGGTGCGTTCTCGGGGTTCATGGCGCCCATCATGCCGGGTGCCACCGTGGCCGGGGGTGTACGGGCGGGACCTCGGGCCCACCGCCTCCCTATGGCGTGTCCCGGGTGTCCCGGGCGTCCCGGGTGTCCCTGCCGTCCACGTACGTCGTCACGATCTCGATGTCGCCGATCCGCGAGGGGTCCACCCGGTGCGGGTCGTCGCCGAGGACCACCAAGTCGGCGCGCTTGCCCGGGGAGAGGCTGCCCGCCCGGTCGTCCCAGTGGCAGGCGTAGGCACCCGCGACCGTGTAGGCGCGCAGGGCCTCATCGACGCCGATCGCCTCCTCCCCGCCGATGATCCGGCCCGAGACGGAGGCGCGTTCGACCATGAACTGGATCGCCCGGAGCGGCGAACCGTCGGTGACGGGCCGGTCGGAGGAGCCGACGAGGGTGACTCCGTGGTCCAGGAACCCCCGGCCCCGGTACATCCAGCCGGCCCGCCGCTCCCCCATCACCGTGGCGTAGTCGTCGCCGAAGTACCGCAGGAAATTGGGCTGGATCACCGCGCTCACGCCGAGCTCGGCGAAGCGGGGCAGCTGGTCGGGGCGGATCAGCCCGGCGTGTTCGATGCGATGGCGGGCCTCCGGCCGGGGCTTCAGCTTCTGGGCCTGTTCCAGGGCGTCCAGGGCGAGGTCGGCGGCGCGGTCCCCGATGGCGTGGACGGCGAGCTGCCAGCCCGCGAGGTGGCCGTCCACGATGAGGCGGGCGAGCCGTTCGGGGTCGTCCTGGAACCGGCCGGTGTTGCCGTCCGTTCCTTCGTCACCTTCGTACGGGGAGGTGAGCGCGGCCGTGCGCGCCATCATGCCGCCGTCGGTGTAGATCTTCAGGGCGCCCAGGGAGAGCCGGTCGTCGCCGAATCCGGTGCGCAGGCCGAGGTCCAGGGCCTGGGTGAAGCCGTCGTCGGGGTGAGTGCCGCGCGGGCGCAGGGTGTCCCCGGACGCCATGAGCTGGACCCGTACGGGCAGCCTGCCCCGGTCGCGGAGCAGTTGGTAGGCGCCGAGCTCGACGGGGCTGTGGCCGAGCAGCCCGCCACCGATACCGGCCTCGGCACAGGCCGTGATCCCTTCGGCGAGAGCGGCGCGGGCGGCGTGCTCGATCGCGTCGGCGAGCTCCTCCTGGGAGTACGGCAGCCGCAGCCGGCGGGCGGCGGTCATGGCGCTCTCGGCGAGGAAGCCCTCCTCGTGCTCCACCTCGGCGGGCAGCAGGTCCAGGACGGCGGTGCTGACGACGCAGGCGTGGCCGGAGTCGTGCATCAGGAGGACCTTGCGGCCGTGGCTGACCCGGTCCAGTTCGGCGGCGGTCAGATGGCGGCCCAGGGCGCGCTGGTCGTACCCGGCGACATCCAGCCAGGCTCCGGGAGGCGCGGGGCGCCGGGCGGCGGCGTCCACGACGGCGAGGATGTCCTCGATCCGCTCGCACGGGGCGACGCTCGGCGTACGGGCCTTCAACCCGGCCCAGGCCAGGTGGACATGGCTGTCGATAAAGCCGGGCAGCACGGTGGCGCCCTGGAGGTCGACCACCTCGCGGGCCGGCAGGGAGGTCACCGCCTCGTCCACGCCGACGATCCGCCCCCGCCAGATGCCGAGGTCCCGGGCGACGGGGTGGTGCGGGTCCAGCGTGAGGACGCGGGCGTTCGTCAGCCTCGTACAGAGCATGGGAGGTCCCTCCCCGTCGCGGTCGGACCCACGGCGCGCGGCCGGAGAGCGGGCCGGGCCAAGCTAGCCCGCCGATCCCTCCCTGTCGACGTCAGGGTGTGTTTCCGGCCGACCACGAGCAGCCAACACCCCTGTGAATCATGGGCCGTTGTGCTCTTAGGTAAGCCTTGCTTTACTGAAGCGCCGGTCCACCCCTCTTCCAAGGAGGCACCTCCATGCGGGTCGTCATGTTCGGTTACCAGACCTGGGGACACCGCACCCTGCAAGCGCTGCTGGACTCCGAGCACGACGTGGTGGCGGTCGTGACGCACCCGAGAAGCGAGCACGCCTACGAGAAGATCTGGAGCGACTCGGTGGCCGACCTGGCGGAGAAGCACGGGATCCCCGTGATCATCCGCAACCGGCCGGACGACGCGCTGCTGGACCGCCTCAAGGAGGTGGCCCCGGACATCATCGTCGCCAACAACTGGCGTACGTGGATCCCTCCGGAGATCTACAACCTGCCGGTCCACGGCACGCTGAACATCCACGACTCGCTACTGCCCGCCTACGCGGGCTTCTCGCCGCTGATCTGGGCGCTCATCAACGGCGAGCCGGAGGTGGGGGTGACCGCCCATCTGATGGACGAGGTGCTGGACGCGGGCGACATCGTTATCCAGCGGTCGGTCCCCGTTGGGCCGACGGACACCTCCACCGACCTCTTCCACCGTACGGTCGACCTCATCGCCCCGGTCACCACCGAGGCGCTGGGCCTGATCGCCTCGGGGCAGACCGAGTTCACCCCGCAGGACCGCTCCAGGGCCAGCTTCTTCCACAAGCGGGCCGAGGAGGACATCCGTATCGACTGGGCCTGGCCCGCCGAGGACCTGGAGCGCCTGATCCGCGCCCAGTCCGCTCCGTACCCGAGCGCCTTCACCTTCCACAAGGGGCAGCGGCTCGAAGTCGTCTCCGCTGTCGTGTCCGAGGGCCGCTACGGCGGCACCCCGGGCCGGATCTTCTACCGCGAGGGCGACGGCGTCGTGATCGTCGCCGGAGCCGATGCCCGAACCGGCCGCAACCACGGTCTGGCCATCACCCGCGTACGGACCGAGGACGGCCGGGAACTTCCCGCGACCGAGTACTTCACCTCGATGGGCGGCTATCTCACCGGCCGCCCCTGACGATCGGGACCCACACCCATGCGTACCGCACGTGCCCGGCACTACCTCATGTGCCGGCCCACCTACTTCGACGTGGTCTACTCCATCAACCCGTGGATGGACCCGAAGAAGCCTGTTGACACTCCGCTGGCCATCGCCCAGTGGGAGCGGCTGCGCGAGGTCTACCTGAACCTCGGGCACACCGTCGACACCATCGATCCCGTCCCCGGCCTCCCCGACATGGTCTTCGCCGCCAACGGCGCCACGGTCGTCGACGGGCGCGCCCTCGTGGCGCGGTTCCGGGACGCCGAGCGGATAGCCGAGGGTCCGGCGTACCACGACTGGCTGCGTGACCACGGCTTTCCCGACCTGCGTACCGCGAGCGTCGTCAACGAGGGCGAGGGCGACTATCTCCTCGTGGGCGACCACCTGCTCGCCGGGACCGGCTTCCGCAGCGACCCCCGCTCCCACGACGAGGCCCAGGAGTTCTTCGGCCGCCCGGTGATCGGCCTGACCCTGGTGGACCCGGACTACTACCACCTGGACACCGCCCTCACCGTGCTCGACGACAGGACGGTCGCCTACTACCCGGGCGCCTTCTCCCCCGGCAGCCTGGCCGTACTGCAACGCCTGTTCCCGGACGCCGTGATCGCCTCCCCCGAGGACGCGGCGGTGTTCGGCCTGAACGCCACATCGGACGGCTACAACGTGGTCCTGCCACAGAACGCCACCGCCCTCGCCGACCAGCTCCGCGACCGCGGCTTCCATCCGGTCGGCGTGGACCTCTCCGAACTCCTCAAGGCAGGCGGCAGCGTGAAGTGCTGCACGCTGGAACTCCGGCCGACGCCCTGACCGTACGTACCCCTCTGGCTCCCTCTGTCCCACCGTGCCCTTGTGCGAGGCCGTACGCGCACGGGGGCACGGTGGCGCCCGGACGTTACGGTGGTGCCATGACCACTGAACCCACGGCGTTCCCTCCCCGGCCACTGCGTGGAGTCCATGCCACGTACGCACGGCAGGCCGGCTGCCCGTCCGACTTCGCCCGGGTGATCGTGGACTTCGAACCGTCGGAGCAGGGGCTCACCGTGCACGAGGTCGACTCCTCTCCCCGCTCGTTCAGGGCGGCCGGCCGCCTCGCGGTCCCCAATGCTCTGGCCCAGGCCTGAGGAACACCTCATGGACGGGCCCGACGGCTGGGAGAGCTCTGAGCGGCGGAACGGATCCGACTGATCAGTGAGGCCAGGTCACGATGCCCCCGGGGCCGATCGCGACGCCGTACGGAAGGGGCTCGGCCGGGTCTCCCAGCGCTACCCCCGGGAGCGAGGTGCTCGACCGGCCGGGGCTCTCCGCCGCCCGGGAGCAACAGGCCGCCTCCAGCGTGCCGAGCAGCGCGCTGCCGCCGGTGCTGGTCTTCGGACATCTCGCCATCGCGGTGGCCAACACCCTGGTGATGGCCACCAGCAGAGCGACGGAAGCGCCCACCAGACCTGCCGTGCGCTTGCGCAGTGTCATCCGGGCCAGGCGGAAGATCAAGCTGGGGCTGCCCGCGACCGAGGGCGGGCACCGGGCGGGCGCGCGCCGCTCTCACCTACTTCAACGCGCACAGCAACTACGGGGGCTTCCCCTTCTTCCCGTCCGGAACGGGGTGCTCCCTGTCCAGTCAACTGTCAGACAGGCGCTTTTCAGCCAACTCCCTACTACCTACGTACTTTCCCCGATGCACGGACAGAGGGGGCGGGCGACAGTGGCATCTGATCACACACCCGGTCCTCAACTGAACGAGGTATCGATGCGCTACGAACTGCTGGGGTCCCTGCGTGTACGTCACGCGCAAGAGTGTTTCTCTCTTTCCGCGGCGAAGCGGGAGCTGACTCTGGCCGCCCTGCTGCTCGGTAGCGGGCAGGTGGTCACCAAGGAACAGCTGTTCACCGAGTTGTGGGGCGGCCGTCCGCCCCGGCGGGCCATGGCCGCCGTCCATGTCTACATATCCCAGCTGCGGAAGTTCCTCGCCGAGGCCGGAGCTGGGGAGCAGCAGGTCATCGAGACGAAACCGGCCGGGTACGTGCTGCGCAGAAACGGCGCGGGGTACGACACCGACGACTTCACGGCCGCCATGCGCGAAGGCCGGGCACAGCAGGAATCCGGCCACCACGAGGCCGCCCTGGACTCCTTCGAGCGGGCCTTGTCCCAGGTACGGGGGCCGGTGCTGGACGGTCTCGCCGAGGGGCCGATGCTCTCGTCCTTCGCCGCCTGGGTGGAGGAGGAACGGCTGGAATGCCTGGAGTTCTCCGTCGAGGCGAGGACGGCACTGGGGCGGCACCGGGAAGTCATCGGGCTGCTGCATTCGCTGACGGAGCAATATCCCTTGCGGGAGTCCTTCTACCGGCAGCTGATGCTGGTCCTGTACCGGTCGGAGCGCCAGGCGGAAGCCCTCCAGGTCTACCGCTCGGCGCGCCGGGTCCTCCGGTCCGAGCTGGGTCTGGAGCCGCACCGTTCGCTACGGCGGCTCCACCAGGCGATCCTCTCCTCGGACCGGCTGCTGGAGCTGTCCGCGGCCGGCTGAGCCGGACGTCCGCCGGGCCCGTGCGGGGCAGCGCCTGCGGAAGGCTTCCGCGGGCACTGCCCGGCCCGGGGCCGGCACGGGCCGGTGGGCCGGGGCCGGTGGGCCGAGGCCTGTGAGCCCGGAAGCCGGTGGGCCAGGGGCCGGTGGACCCGGAGGCCGGTGGACCCAGAAGCCGGTGGGACGGTCCCCCGCACCGGTTCCCGGTCCGCGTCAGCTCGCGTCGGCCAGTAGCCGTACCAGCGCGGCCCTGGTGTTGACCCCGAGCTTGCTGTAGATCCGGGTGAGGTGGGCGTCGACGGTGCGGGGGCTGACCAGCAGTCGGCCGGCGATGTCGCGGGTCTTCAGGCCCTTGCCCGCGAGCTCCGCCACTTCCCTTTCCCGCAGGGTGAGTTCGTCCAGAGCGACCGCGTCGCGTCCGGACCTGCCGCGCGCTCCCGCCCGGGCCAGCTCCCCGGCCCGCAGCCCGACCGCCGACTCCCCCAGCAGGGCGTGCGCCCGCTCGTACAGACGGGTCGCCTCGTCGGGCAGGCAGCGGGCCCGCAGCGCGTGGCCCCGGGCGAGCAGGGCGTGCCCCTGCTGTTCGACGAGGTTGACCGCGTTCGCCGCCTCCTGCGCCCTGTCCGCCCACAGTTCCGCGTCGCCCCCGGTCATCACCGCGGCGGCGGCGAGCAGTTCGTAGACCCGGGCGGCGTACACGGCGGTGGGCTGCGGGATCCGGTGGGCTCCCTCGGGCAGCAGCAGGGACAGCACCGCCTCACCGTCGCCCGCGGCCAGTTCGACCTCGGCGAGCAGCAGCACGGCCGCGGTGGCGCGCGGCAGCCCGTTCACCGCGGACGGCTGCCGCGGGCCCTCGGACGCCGTACGGCCCAGCGAGGTCCAGGCGGCCGCGCTGACGGCCTCCGAGAAGGCGGCGAGGTCGTGGCGCCCGGCCGCGCGGGCGGCCCGCGCCGCCTGCTGGGCGTGGTCGAGGCCTTCGGCCGTACGCCCCGCCTGGTAGGCGGTGTAGGCCAGCACACTGAGCAGAATGGGCAACAGGTGCACCTCGCCCCGCAGTCGGGCCTCGGCCAGCGCGCGGCTGCCGTGCGCCTGCGCGGGCCCGTACCAGCCCATCGCGGACTCCGCGCAGATCAGGACGGTGAGATAGGCGACGCAACTGGTGGCCGTCGGCTCGTCGGGGTCGAGCGCGTCGAACAGTTCGGCCGCCGCGTCGAGCCGGTCCTCGGCGGTGCCCAGGTCATCGGCGAAGACGGCGGAGAGGGCCTGGAGGGCCCGGATTCCCGCCGCGGTGACCGGGTCGGCGTGTGACACGAAGCGGGACAGCGCGTCGATGTCGGCGCGGTTCGGCAGCGGGCCGGAGAGCATCCGGACCAGCTGCGACTGGCAGCGCAGGGCGACCAGCCGGGCCGGGTCGTCGCCGCACAGCCCGTCCACCGCGGCCGCGATCAGCGCCTGCCCCTCCTCGGCGTGGCCCAGCGCGCCCTGGACGACGGCCAGTTCTCCGGCCGTGCGCGCGCTGTTCGCGGCGGGCACGGCGGTGAGAGCGGCGAGGATCTCGCGGGACAGCGCCCCGGCCCGGGCGGCGTCACCGTCGGCGGCGAGGGCGCGGACGACCTGGAGCCAGAGTTCGTGGCCGTGGAGAGGGTCACCGGCCAGGCCTTCCGGCGCGCCCGTGGCCGGGCCGTGGGCGCGCAGCAGGCCGAGGGCGCAGCTCAGCCAGCCCGCCGCCTGCTCCGTGTGCCCGAGGGCGAGCGCGGAACGCACGGCGGCGACGAGGTCGGCGGCGTCGGCGGCTTCGCCCTCGTTGCCGGAGCCCACGATGTGCGGGGCGAGTTCCACGGGGGCCGCGCCGAGGGCGCGCAGGTGGCGCAGGGCCCGGCGGTGCGCTCCGGTGCGCCAGCAGCTGTCGGACTGCGTGTAGTAGAGGAAGCGCCGTACCAGCGGGTGCCGGAAGGTGAGTCCGCCGGTGCCGGGGTCGGTCCTGACCAGGTCGCGCCCGCAGAGGATGGTCAGCATGCGGCACACCTCGTCCCGGTCGGTCCCGGCGACGGTGGCGACGGAGTCCACGTCGAAGGGGGAGCCGAGCACGGCTGCCGCATGGGCGGCGAGGCGTTCGGGAGGGCTGAGGAGGGCGCACTCGGCGAGGAGCCTGGTCGACAGCTCGGCGCGGCCCGCCGGAGCGATGCCCGCGTCGTCGCCGGGCGCCGCGCCGTCCGCCGGGAGCGGCCTGTTCGCCGCGAGTTCGGTGAGGTAGAGCGGGTTGCCGGCACTCTCCTCGTACAGTTGTTCAAGACCGGGGGCATCGGCCCGCACGCCGAGGAGTTCCGCGCTCTGGCACCGGGTCAGCGCGGGCAGCGCGAGCTGTTCCACGCTGCCCAGTTCGACGCCGTGCTGGAAGGCGACCCGCAGGGCCAGGGGCGCTTGCCTGGGCCGGTGGGCGACCACGATGGCGAGGCCTCCTCCCACGGGCCAGCGCACCAGCATCTCCATGAGCTGTACGGAGCAGCTGTCGGCCCAGTGGAAGTCGTCGAGGAGCAGCAGCAGCCCGTGCGGGGCCTGGGCCACGCAGGCCGTGATCAGCCGTCGTATCTCCGCGAAGTACTGGCACTGCCGGGTGAGCCGGCCGCTGCCGTCGGCCTCGGCGCCCGGGTCGTCGGGAGGCGCGGCCAGGGCACGGACGAGCCCGGCGGCCTGGGGCAGCACGATGCCGTCCGGGCTCCGGAGCGATCCGAGCGCTTCGATGAACGGCCGGAACGGGGCGGCCTGTTCGGCCTCCACGCTCAGGCCGCGCAGGACGAGGACCCCTTCTTCGTGGGCCCGGCGGGCCAGCAGGGTGAGCAGCCTGGTCTTGCCGGTTCCCGGGTCTCCGGTCAGCTCCACGGCCGCGTCCCGGTGGCAGCTCGCCTCCGTGACGAGGCGGGCCAGTACGGCGAATTCGTCTCGGCGGACCGTACTGCGGTCCCTGGGTGCCGTATGGACGGTAACGGCCATTTCTACGCCCCCTTCCGCGTTCTTCTGCATGGCCCGCTCAGGGGACAAGGCTCACGGAGAGCCGCGGTCCCCGCAGCATAGAAGAGCCCGTCGGGAAGGTCCCTTTCTGTAACAGAAGCTTCATGGCCGGTTTCCCGGCCGGGCCCCGGGGCGACGGCCACCCGGTGCCCCGTTCACGCCCGGGCGCCGGTGGCCCGCGAAGGGTCCACCGGCGCCGTCCGGGCCGCCTTCTCACTCCGCGGCCGCGGGGGACTCCTTCCTCCTCGCACCGGGGCCGAAGAAGAAGGCGAGCGCCGTCAGGATGGCCAGCGCGGTGATCAGCGACGCCCAGACGAACACCTGGGAGATGGTGTCGGCGGGGCCCGCGCCGTCGGTGAAGGGGATGAGGAGTACGGCCAGTCCGATGGCTCCGCCGATGGTGAGCGCGGTCTGCAGGACACCCGCGGTGACCCCGGCGTGCTCCGGCGGCGCGGTGGTGAGGATGACCAGGTTGAACGGGATGATGGCGACGCCGACCCCGAGGCCGATGAGGACGATCTGCGGCAGCACTCCGCTCACGTACGAGCTGTCGCCGTCCAGCAGGGTCAGCCAGCCGACCCCGGCCAGGACGACGACGAGGCCGCCGACCGCCCGGACCTTGAGGTCGACGGCGGCGATGAACTTGGTGAGCACCTGTGTGGCCAGCAGCAGGGCGACGCCGAAGGGCAGGATCGCGAGCCCGCTCTCCAGGGCGTTGAAGCCGAGGACGTTCTGGAGGTACTGCACCAGGTAGATCAGGAAGCTGGTGAGGACGGCCGCCAGGAACAACAGGTTCAGGAAGGCCCCGGCCCGCGTCCGGTCGGTGAAGATCGCACCCGGCAGCAGGGGTTCGGCGGTACGCCGGTCCACCACGAGGAGGACCGTCCACAGGACCACCGACGCGGCGAGCGTACCGAGCGTCACGGCCTCGCCCCAGCCCTTCTCGGCGGCGTGCACGAGTCCGTAGACGCAGGAGGAGACGGCGAGGGTGACCAGCAGGGCGCTGGGCAGACCGAGCGACCGGGTCTGTGTGCTGTCGTCCTTCAGCCCAAGGACGCGCAGGCCGACGAGGACGATGGCCAGACCGACGGGGACGTTGACCAGCAGGCTCCAGCGCCAGTCCCCCGCCCAGGTCAGCAGGCCGCCGATGACCATGCCCGCGGACGCGCCGAGGCCGGTCACGGTGGAGTAGAGGCCGAAGGCGCGCTGCCGCCGTTCCCCTTCGAAGACAACGGCCAGCAGGGCCAGTCCGGTCGGTCCGGCGATGGCGGCCCCGGCTCCCTGGAGCACCCGGCCGACGAGCAGGACCTCCAGGTTGGGGGCGAGCCCGGCAATCAGGGAGGCGATCACCACGAGGCTGATCCCGCCGAGGAAGACCTTCCGGTGGCCGAGCACGTCACCGAGGCGTCCGGCGAACAGGAGCAGCCCTCCGAAGGCGAGCAGGAAGGCGTTCGGCACCCAGGAACCGCTGGTGACGGAGATCCCGAGGTCCTGCTGGAGCTCGGGCAGGGCGACGTTCACGATCGTGCCGTCGAGCTGGAGCATGAACTCCGCTCCGACGATCGCCGTCAGGGCGAGTGCCCAGGGCCTGGACGGCGTCCTGGATGCGGGAACGCCGTCGGAGACGGTGTCGGCGTCGGTGGTCATGGATGTCCTCCAGGTTCAGCGGCCCGGGCGGTATACTGAGATGACCTCAGGTTAAGTGGGGGCAGTTAACCTGAGGCGACCTCAGGTAGTCAAGTGGAGGCGGTACCCGTGTCAGACGCCCAGCCGCACATCGCCCGGCGCCCCAAGCGGGCCGACGGCGCCCGTAACTACGACGCGATCCTCTCCGCGGCCCGCAAGGCCTTCGAGACACAGGGCGCGGACGCCTCGCTGGAGGAGATCGCCGGTCAGGCCGGGGTGGCGATCGGCACGCTCTACCGGCACTTCCCCACCCGGGCGTCCCTCGTCGAGGCGGCCACCAGGGAAGGGCTGGCGGAGCTGATCAGCGGGGCCGAGGCCCTGGCCGGCACGGAGGAACCGCTGGACGCCCTGGCGGAGTGGATGCGGCGGGCCGTACGGCACTTCAGCACCTTCCGCGGGCTGGTCGGCATCCTGACCCGGAGCATGTACGACGAGGGCACCCCGTCGCACGCCGCGTGCAGCGCCATGCACAGCAGCGGGGCACGGCTGCTGCGCGCCGCCCAGGACACCGGGCGGGTACGCGAGGACCTCACCGCCGACGAGCTGTTCGACCTGCTGAGCGGGGCCGCCTGGGTACGGGAGAACGCCCTGCCCGACCGCGACGGCAGCCCCCGCTTCGTCCAGATGGTCCTGGAAGGCATCATGACCCGCCCCGAGACCGGCTGACCGGCCGGACCCGTCCACGAGAAACGTTTTCTGACGGACCGTCCTGCGAACCGGTCCCGGCGGAACCCGTCTTTAGAACCGGTTGAGACGCCTCCCCTAGCGTGCCCGCAGCGCCCGGCGCAGCCCGGCGCACCCCGCGCTCCAGGAGGGCTCATCGTGGTGTTGCAAGTTCTGTCCGACCGGCTGTCACCGCTGTCCGACGCGGTCCGCTCGCGGCTGCTGCCGCTGATCGCGGCGCCGCCCAGTACCGTCTCCGACCGGGTCGGCGCGCTCAAGCGGCCGGGCCGCTCCCTGGTCCTGCGCGATCTGACGGAGAAGGTGGTGTCCTACACGTCGAACAACCCCGACCCCACCGGCACCAGCCCCACCGAGAAGGACTTCGCCACCGTCGAACTGGAGATCTTCGACGCGGACGGCAGCCGGATCGGGCGTACCAAAGGCGCCGGACGGATGCTCTACCGGAATCCGGGCGACGACCACTTCATCGCCTACTTCGGCGAGGAGATCACCCTGGACGACGGCCATGTGATCCGGGCCGGGGGCCTGGTCGACGACGCCCGGCTCACCGCGGGCGAGTTCGCCTCCTTCCCCGCCGTCGTGGTCGCCGGACCGCTGCGCGGCGCCATCGGCTACCGGCAGTTCAGGCCGCTGGTCAAGGAGTCGCACACGGCCTACGAGTCCGCCATCGTGCTCTACCGGAAGTGACGGCACCGGCCATGACCAGCACCCGCACCACGGACCGGCCGGGCCGCCCCGCGCCGGTGCCCGCAGCTCCGCTCGGCCCCCTCGTCGCGGGACGGCAGGGGCTCGGCTGTCTCGGCATGTCGGAGTTCTACGGCCCGGTGGACCCCGCCGAGGCCGTCCGGACCGTACGCACGGCACTCGATCTCGGTGTGACCCTACTGGACACCGCCGATGTCTACGGCCACGGCGCGAACGAGGAACTCGTCGGCCGCGCGGTGGCGGGGCGCCGGGACGAGGCGGTGATCTCCACCAAGTTCGGCGTGGTGCGCCCCGGGCCGGGCGTCGGCACCGGCATCCGGGCGGACGCCGGCTATGTCGTCCAGGCCTGCGAGGCCTCGCTGAGTCGGCTCGGAGTGGACCACATCGACCTGTTCACGCTCACCAGGATCAGCGCCGAGGTGCCCGTGGAAGAGACCGCGGGCGCGCTCGGCGAGCTGGTGGCCGCGGGCAAGATCCGCGGTTACGGGCTGAGCGAGGCGGCGCCCGCCACCCTCAGACGGGCGCACGCCGTCGCCCCGGTGACGGCCCTGCAGACCGAGTGGTCCCTGTGGTCGCGGGACATCGAGCGCGAGACGGTGGGCGTCTGCCGGGAGCTGGGCATAGCCGTCGTCCCGTACGCCCCGCTCGGGCGCGGCTTCCTCACCGGCCGGGTCAGGTCGGCGGAGCAGTTCGGCGAAGGCGACTTCCGGCGGTTCGGCCTGCCCAGGTTCCAGCCGGAGAACCTGGCGGCCAACCTGCCGCTGGCCGACCGGCTGGCCGGGACCGCCGCCGCTCTGGGGCTGACGGCGGGGGCGGCCGCCCTCGCCTGGCTGCATCACCAGGGGCCCGACGTCTTCCCCATCCCGGGCACCAGGAGCCCGGCCAGGCTGGCCGAGAACGCCTCCGCCGTCCATGTCCCGCTGACCCGGGGCCAGCTCGACCGGATCGCCGCCGCGGTCCCCGCGGACCAGGTCCGGGGGGACCGCTGGAACGCGCAGAGCATGAGCTATCTGGACCGCTGACCAGCACACGGAAGAACGGACCGGGGCCGCTCCCACCGATGTGGTGGGAGCGGCCCCGGTCCGTTGTTCCGCTCACCCGGCACACGGCCCGCCGGACGTTCCGTACGCCGTGCTCCGGCGTCCGGGTCCGCTCACGCGTTCTCCAGCGACGGTTTGCGTACGGGGTCGTCGCCCCCGGTGCCCCAGCGCCGCATGGCTGGCTCCTCCACCAGCCGGTACAGCGCCCAGGAGGCGAGCGTGGTCAGGGCGAAGAGCGCGGCGAGGATCCCCGTGGCGGGGACGATTCCCCAGGTGCGGCCGCCGAGCAGGGCGTGGGCGTGGACGAGGATCACGAAGTGGACGAGGTAGGAGGCGTAGGAGACCGTACCGAGCCACTGGAGTGCGCGGCTGCGGAAGGGGGTGAAGGCACCCCGGACGTCGGCGGTCGCCACGGCGGGTATGAGCAGGGCGATCGGCACCACGATCAGCGCGGTCAGGCTGTACACGCCGGGGAAGAACGACACCTGGAACAGGAAGCCGACTGCCAGCAGGGCGAAGGCGGGCACGGGCCCGAACCTGATCCAGCCCCCGGTCAGCACGATGCGCGCCATGACGACGCCGAGCAGGAAGTCGAGCAGCCTGACCGGCGGGAAGGAGACCAGGAACCAGTTCTGGGTCAGGGACATGTCCTGCCCCGGCAGCGGCGGGGTGCCGGGCAGCCCCGCGTAGGCGATCGCGGGCAGGACCATCACGGTGGCGGCGATCGCCGCGGCCACCCACCACAGCCGGCGGACCGGGATCCTCCGGACCAGCGGGTGGAGCAGCGGGAACATCAGGTAGAAGAAGAGGTCGCAGGCGAGCGACCAGGTCACGACGTTGACGGAGACGATCACGTCGAGTTCGGGGTACCAGGTGTGCACGAGCAGCAGGCTCGGGAGCGCCTTGGGCAGGTCCACCGCCCAGCCCGCCCAGAGGGCCAGCAGCACCGCCACCACCCACATCACGAGGTGGTTGGGGAAGACCTTCGCCACGCGGCGGCGCAGGAAGCGCCCGGCTGTGTCGCTCTCACGCGCGGACCAGGCCAGGACGAAGGCGCTGAGGACGAAGAAGAACTCCACTCCCAGCCAGCCGATCGCGAAGGCGTACGGGCGCAGGGCCGACTCGGTGGCTCGGTCGTAGTAGCCGAGCACGAAGGAATGGCAGAGGAAGACCAGGAAGGCGGCGAGGAACCGCATTCCGGTCAGGGACGGCAGCCGGACGGTTCTGCCGGACGGACTCGACATGGGTGCTGTGCTCCTGGATCAGCCCTGTGAGGGGTCTTCGGTGATACGGATGACCCCGGCCGGGCAGAGGTAAGCGGCCTTGCGGGCGCGCGCCTCCTGGTCGGGGGCCGGTACGGGGGTGCGGACCACGACCAGTCCTTCGTCGTCCTGGTCGAACACCTCCGAGGTGGTGGCCATGCAGCGGCCGCCGCTTATGCAGGACTCCCGGTCGGCACTGATGTGCACGGCGGTCTCACCACTCCACCGGCAGGGAGAGCACCCGCTGGACGGTGCCCGCGCCGAGGATGGGCAGTTCGCCGACGGGGGTGGCCAGGCGAAGGTCCGGGAGGCGGGAGAAGAGCTCCCTGAAGGCGACTTCCAGTTCGAGCCGGGCGAGGTTCTGGCCGAGGCACTGGTGGATCCCGAAGCCGAAGGTCACGTGGTGGGTGTCCTCGCGCAGGATGTCGAACGTGTCGGGGGCCCGGTGCACGCCCTGGTCCCGGTTGGCGAGCGTCCCGGAGACCAGGACGCCCTCCCCCGCGCGGATGAGGTGGCCGGCGATCTCGATGTCGCCCTTGGCGATCCGGGTGGCGACCAGATCGGTGGTGGCGATGTAGCGCAGAAGCTCCTCGACGGCGCCCGGCAGCCGGTCCGGGTCCTGCTGGAGCAGGGCGAGCTGGTCGGGGTGTTCGAGCAGGGTGATGACGCCGAGCGCCAATGAGGACGAGGTGGTCTCGTGGGCGGCGATGAGGAGGACCAGGGCGATGGAGACCAGCTCGTCGTGGCCGAGGTCACCGGGGACGACCCGCTCCCGGACGAGCTGTCCGAGCAGCCCGTCGGACGGGGTCCTGATCTGCTCGGTGACCAGGGCGTCGATGTAGTCGACGAGTTCCTGGGCCGCGGTCGCCGACTCCTCCTCGGTCCCCAGCATGACCTTGCCACTGGCGTCCTGGAAGAAGTCGTGGTCCTCGTAGGGCACCCCGAGGTGGCGGCAGATGACCAGCGAGGGCAGGGGCACGGCCAGCAGCGGTACGAGGTCGGCCGGCGGGCCGTGGTCGATGATCGTGTCCACGTACCCGGAGACCAGCTTCTCCAGCTCGGGGCGCATGGCGCGTACCTGCTTGAGGCTGAAGTGCGGGTTGAGGTAACGCCGGTAGGTGTCGTGGACGGGTGGGTCCATGGCGATCAGGGCGAGGCTGCGGGCGATCTGCGAGCGGAATCTCGGGGCCACGATGGGGAAATCCGGGTGGGTACGCAGCGACGAGAGATTCGGATGGGTGAGGATTTCCCGGGATTCCTTGTACCCGGTGACCATCCAGGCTTCCCGGCCGTCGAAGAGGGTGACTTTGAGAACGGGCCCCTGCTCGCCTATCTCCCGGTATCCGGGGGGCGGCTGATAAGGGCAGGTGCGCTTCTGGGGATAGGGCGGCGCTGCGGTCATGGCGGTTTTCTTCCTTCGTTCGTCGTGGGAAACGAAAGGGAGTGAACTCGGTGCGTCAGCTCGACGTTAGGGAGCGGTGAAAAGACCGGCAAGGCCGGTTCAGAGGCGCTTCAGAGGCGCTTTTGAACCGGCTTCCGTTCCGGTGGCACGCATACGGGGCACGGCGTTCAGGAGCTCCCGGGTGTAGGGGTGTTCGGGGGCGTCGAAGATCTGCTCGGCGCTGCCGGACTCCAGCAGGCGGCCGTCCTTCATGACGAGGACCCGGTGGCTGAGCCCGCGGACGACCCCGAGGTCGTGGGAGATGAACACATAGGCGACGCCCAGCCGCTCCTGGACCTCGACCAGGACGTCGAGCACCTGGGCCTGGACGGCCGCGTCCAGGGCGGAGACGGGTTCGTCGCAGACGATGACGTCGGGGCCGGGGGCGAGCGCGCGGGCGATGGCCAGACGCTGGCGCTGGCCGCCCGAGAGGTCGCGGGCGCGCCGCGCGAGCACCTCGGTGGAGAGGCCCACGTGGCCCAGGAGGGCGGTGAGGCGTTGTTCGCGTTCCCCGCGCGGGACGCGGACCGCTCGCAGGGGCTCTTCGAGCAACTGCCGTGCGGTGTAGCGCGGATCGAACGATCCCAGCGGATGCTGGTAGACCATCTGGACGCGGCGCCGGGCGGCGCGGCGCGCGGGGCCGCGCAGGTCCGCCCAGTTCGCCCCGTCCAGCTCCACCCGTCCCTCGTCGGGGGCCACGAGTCCCATGAGCATCCGTCCCACGGTGGTCTTGCCCGAGCCCGACTCCCCGACGATGCCCAGGGTCTCGCCCGCCCGGACCGTGAGGGAGACGTTCTCCACCGCGGTCAGGACGGCGCGTCCCGGCAGCCGGTAGCGTTTGGCCAGCCGCTCGGCCCGCAGGACCGTACGGGCGTCGTCGGCGGGCCCGCCGGTGCGCCCGCCGCCGCCGGGGACGGCGGCGACGAGGGTCTTGGTGTAGGGGTGCGTGGGGTTCTCCAGGACGTCCGCCGCGGGGCCCTGCTCGACGAACCGTCCGTCGCGCATCACATGGATGTCGTCGGCGAACTCGGCCACGGCGCCCAGGTCGTGGCTGATGAGCAGGACTCCGGTGCCCGCCGACGCGCGTTCCCGCAGGAGTTCGAGGACCTGACGCTGCACGGTGGCGTCGAGGGCGGTCGTCGGTTCGTCGGCGATCAGCAGGTCGGGACCGGCGGCGAGCGCGGAGGCGATGAGGGCCCGCTGCCGCAGTCCGCCGGACAGCTCGTGCGCGTACTGCCTGGCCCGGAGGGACGGTTCGGGTACGCCGCATTCGGCGAGCAGCCGGAGCACTTCGGCCTCCCGTCGCGCGGGCGGCACGGTGCGGTGTTCGCGCAGGGGTTCGGCGACCTCGTCCCCGATACGGCGGAGCGGGTCGAGGGAGCCCAGGGCGTCCTGGAGGACCAGCCCGATGCGCCGTCCGCGCAGGGCCCGCCAGCCGTTCGGGCGCAGCCGGTCCAGGTCGGTTCCGTCGAAGCGCAGGGTGGTGGCCGCCACGTCGGCGCCGTCGCCCGCGAGGCCGACGAGGCTGCGCGCGGTGAGGCTCTTGCCCGAGCCGGACTCCCCGACGATGGCGACGATCCGGCCGCGCGGCACGGTGAACGAGACACCGCGTACGGGCCGGGTGCGGTGGCTGCCGGTGCCGAAGGAGACGGTGAGTCCTTCGACCCGGACGAGCGGTTCGCCGGACCGGCCGGTGCCGGTCGGCGCCGGGGTGCCGGGGTGTGCGGTCTTTCCGGTACGGGGGGTGGGGCCGGTCATCGCTGCCTCCGGTCGACGCTGCGCTGGAGATGCCGGCCGACGACGGTGACGGCGAGCACGGCCGCGGTGATGGCGGCGCCGGGGAAGGCGGCCGGCCACCAGGCGAACGCGAGGAACTCCCGGCTGCCGGCCAGCATCGCGCCCCATTCGGCGGTCGGCAGCTGGGGGCCGAGGCCGACGAAGCTGAGGCTGGAGCTCGCCACGATCATCGATCCCAGCGAGACGGTGGCCAGGGCCAGTACCGGTCCCAGCGCGTTGGGCAGTACGTGCCGGGCGACGACCTGGGGGCGGGACCAGCCGAAGCCGTGCGCGGCCTCGACGTAGGGGTGGCCGCGCAGCGCGATCACCTCCGCGCGGGCCATCCGGGCGAAGCCGGGCAGCGAGACCACGGCGAGTCCGACGGTGGCGGTGCCGCTGCCGGGGCCGAGGACCGCCACCACCAGGAAGACGAGCAGCAGGCCGGGGACCGAGAGCAGTACGTCGAGCAGTCGGCTGAGCACCTGGTCGACGACGCGGCCGGACTGGGCCGCCGCGATGCCGAGCAGGGTGCCCGCGACCAGTGCGGCCGCCGTCGCCCCGGCGCCGATCGCCAGGGAGGGCCCGGCCCCGTGGACGATCCGGGCGTACAGGTCGCGGCCGTTCTGGTCGGTGCCGAGCCAGTGGGAGCCGCCGGGGGCCCGCAGGATCGCCTCCACGTCGGCGGCGTTGGGGTCGGTGGCGGTGAACAGGCCGGGGGCGAGGGCCATGACCGCGAGGACGGCAAGGACCGCGCTCCCGGCCCAGAGGCCGTACGGACGGCGTCTCATGGCGTCCTCCCGGTGTCCGGGGTGCGGTGTCTCATGACGTCCTCCCGGTGTCCCGGGTCCGGTGTCTCATGAGGCCCTCCCGGTGTCCCGGGTCCGTGGATCGATCAGCCACTGGAGGAGGTCGACCAGGATGTTGACGACGACGAACACGACCGCCGCGAGCAGGACGACGGCGATCACCACGGGCATGTCCTTGTTCTGCACGGCGGACAGCACCAGCCGGCCGACGCCCTGCCGGGAGAAGACGATCTCGATGATGACGGCACCGCCGATCAACGATCCGGCGATCCAGCCGAGCAGTGTGGTCGCGGAGAGCAGACCGTGCCGCAGCACATGGCGCAGCCGCAGGCCGAGTTCGCCCAGGCCCCGGGCGCGGGCGGTGGTCACGAAGGGTTCCTCCAGTGCTCTGAGCAGTCCTTCGCGCAGTACCTGGGAGACCACGGCCGCAGGGGCGGCGGCCAGCGCCACGGTGGGCAGGACGAGTCCCGCCGCACCGTCGGCCCCGACGGTGGGGAACCAGTGGAGGTTGAAGGAGAAGACGGTCAGCAGGAGCAGGCCGAGCCAGAACGGTGGCAGGGCCACCACCAGCGATTCGGCGGCCGCGAACAGCGCCTGGACCCAGGTGCGCCGGTTGGCGCTGATCACCGCGAGGACGACCGCCGCGACCGCGGTCACCAGCAGGGTGCTCAGGATCAGCAGCAGGGTGTCGGGGAGCTGCGCGGCGACGGCGTCCCGGACAGGGAGGCGCAGTACGTAGGAGTCGCCGAAGTCGCCCCGTACGATCCGGCCGAGGTAGGCGCCGTACTGCGTGATCAGCGGGTCGTCGAGCCGGTACTGGGCGATGATCTCCGCACGGATCTCCGGAGTGACGGTGGAGCGGGCGAGCAGTACGTCGGCGGTGCTGCCCGGCATGAGCTGGACGAGGAAGAAGGTGGCGGTGACGGCGCCCCAGAGCACTCCGGCCGAGCCGGCGAGGCGGACGAGCACGAGCCGGGGCAGCCGGCCCGAGCGGGCCCGGCCCTGAGGGGGGCCGGGCCGGGCCCGCTCGGTGTTCAGGACGTCAGCCATACGCCGTACAGGTCGGCGGAACCGTCGGCGTTGAACGCGACACCGTGGACCGCGGAACGGGCCGCGAGGGAGGAGAGCGGTGAGTAGACGGGCAGTACGGCGGCGTCCTCGGTGATCAGCCGCTGTACGTCCTGGTAGATCCCGAACTCCTCCTCGCGGTCCTTCGCCCGCTGGGCCGCCTCGAACAGCCGCTCCGCCTCGGGGTTGTCGTAGCGGGCCATGTTGTTGCTGATGCCGCGTTCCGGGGTGGGGATGTTCTCCTTGCCGAACAGGACGCGCAGGACGTCGGGGCCGGGTGCGGAGAAGCTGGTGTCGATGAGTTCGTAGTCCCCGGCGAGCAGTCTCTTGACGAAGGTGCCGCCGTCGACGTTCTCCTCGACCGTCTCGATCCCCAGCTCCTTGGCCGCGGCCTGGATCTGCACGGCGAGGTTGGAGATGGAGGGGTCGGACCACAGGTGACGCACCTTCAGGCGCTTGCCGTCCTTGGTCCGGTACCCCTGGGCGTCCCGGGTCTTCCAGCCCGCCTCGTCGAGCAGCTTCGCCGCGGCGTCCGGGTCGTGGGCGTAGTCGGGTGCGAGCTCGGCGGCGTAGCCGGGGGTGCGGGAGGACAGGACGCCGGCCGCGGCCTCGTACTCGCCGAAGTGGACGCGCTTGACGATCTGCGGCCAGTCGATTCCCGCCCGCAGCGCCTTGCGGACCCGGACGTCGGCGAGCGGTCCGCTCTCGGTGTTCGGCCAGTAGCTGTAGTTGATGCCGGGGAACTGGGACTTGTGCAGGGCGAAGCCGCTGGTGGACTTGAGCTCGCGCAGGCTGGTGGGGGCGAGCCCGGTGACGGCGTCGACCTGCGAGCTGCTGAGGGCGCCGAACCGGGAGGCGTTGTCGGGGACGATCTTGACCTCGATGCCGTCGAGGTGGGCCTTGCCCTGATGCGCCGCTCCCTTGGGGGCCCAGGCGTAGTCGGCGTTCCTGGTGTACTCGATGCCCTTCTGGGCGACGAGGCCGGTGTCGCTGCGGAAGGGCCCGGTGCCGATGATCTTCTGGCAGAGCGAGGCCGGGGAGCCCTTGAGCGTGGCGGGCGCCTCGATTCCCAGGTTGGGCAGGGCGAGGGCGCCGAGGAAGCCGGAGTCGGGCCGCTTCAGCTTGACCTCGACGGTGTGGGGGGCGACGGCGCGCGAGGAGTCGTAGGCGGAGATCAGGCTGGAGGCGAGCAGCGATTTGGTGGCGGGGTCGGCGACGTGTTCGAGGTTGGCGACGACGGCCGCCGCGTCGAAGGCGGTGCCGTCGGTGAAACGGACGTCGTCACGGAGCTCGAAGGTGTAGGTGAGGCGGTCGGCCGAGACGGTCCAGCGGCTGGCCAGCCAGGGCTGGAAGGCGCCCTTGGCGTCCTGGTGGACGAGGGAGTCCACCAGGGGGCGGGCCAGCAGCCGGGCCGACGCGGTCGGGCTCTGGTGCGGGTCCAGGCACTCCGGTTCCTTCTCGATGGCCAGCCGCAGGGTCCCGCCCGCCTTCGGCGCGGTGCCGGCGGCCTTCTCGCCGGCCCCACCGGACGAGCAGGCGGCCAGCAGGGTCATCAGTACGGCGGTGGCTCCTGCCACCAGGGCGGCGGGCCTGTTCGTGCGCGGTCTTCTACCGGAGTCCATCCTGGTCCTCATCGCATTCGCTTCGCAGTGACGTTCGGCCGTCACAGTGCACGGCGGTTCTAAACCCGCTCTGAAAGCGTCTGCGAGCGCCTGCGCGGTGCGTGGTGCGCGGTGCGCGGTGCCGGGGGACCTTCCCGGTCAGACCGAGGCGACGATCTTCGCGATGTGTTCGTAGGAGCGGATCCGGGCCGCGTGGTCGGGCACCTGGGTCAGCACGAACAGTTCGTCGGGCCGGGTCTCCTCGATGAACGCGCCGAGCCGCGGCGCCACCCGGTCCGGCGATCCGACGAACTGCGGATCGATCCGGGAGCGCAGGAAGTTCTCCTCCCGGTCGGTGAAGCGGTGGGCGGCCGTCTCCTCCTCCGTCGGCAGTACGGAGCCGGGGTCGACGGTGCGCATCAGGATCTGCCCGTACACGAAGGACTCGGCGAGGCGCGCGGCGCGTTCGTCGCTCTCGGACACCACCGCTATCACCGCGACGGAGGCGTGCGGCCGCTGCTGGGAGGCGCTGGGGCGGAACGCCTTGCGGTAGGCGTCCAGCGCCTGGGGCGCTCCGCCGCCGACGATGGCGTGGGCGTACACGTAGGGCAGTCCGTGCCGTGCCGCGTACACGGCGCTGCTCACACTGGAGCCGACCAGCCAGAGCGCGGGCGGGGTCTCGGGTTCGGGGACGGCCCGGACCCCTTCGTGTCCGCCGCTGAAGTACCCGCGCAGTTCGGCGAGTTGCTGGTCGAAGTCGGTGCCGCGGGGGTCGCCGAGACGGGCGGCGGAGGCCGGCGAGCCACCGGTCGCCCGGCCGAGTCCGAGGTCGACGCGGCCGGGGTAGAGGGAGGCCAGTACGCCGAACTGCTCGGCCACCGCGTACGCGGAGTGGTTGGGCAGCAGGACGGCACCGGATCCGACCCGCAGGGACCGGGTGGACGCCAGGATCGGTCCGGCGAGGACGGCCGGGCTGGAGGTGGCGAGCGCGGGCGTGTTGTGGTGCTCGGCCACCCAGTAGCGCCGGTAGCCGAAGTCCTCGACGGCCTTGGCCAGATCGATGCTGCGGCGCAGCGCGTCGCCCGCCCGGTCGCCCCGCCAGACCGGCGCCGTGTCGTGCACGGAGATCGCGATTTCCTGGGTCAAGGCCCGCTCCTCGGGTCGGTGGGGCCGTACGGTGGCCCGCGCCGCCCCGATCACATCCTGAGGCGACCTCACTTTAGTGTCACGATCAGTTAAGGCGAGGATGCCTCGCCTTGTCAATGCGTCCTGTGGTCCCTGCGTCGCATGGTCCATGCGTCACATGGTCCATGCGTCTACGGTCAGTGCGTCATGGGCGCTTCGGCAGCAGACTGTCGGCCACGTCGAGCTCCAGATGCCCGGGGACACCGGGCAGCGCCTCTTCCCCGGCGAGGCCCAGCGCGTACCGGCCCGCGCCTGCGCCCTCCCTCGGGACGAAGCCGTAGTGCGGATAGAGGTCCGCGACCTTGGCGTTCTTGCGCGTGGGGAGGTAGGTGCCGCGCACCTCGGCGAAGCCGGCCCGCCGGGCCAGGCCGAGCACCGCGGAGAGGGAGGCCTGTTCGATGCCCCGGGCGAACACCCGGCAGCTCAGCAGGAAGTTCTCGATCTCCAGCACGGGGCCGCCGGGGCCGCCCGGGCTGCCGGGGCTGCCGGGGCCGCCAGGGTCAACCGGGTCGCCTGGGCCGGCCGGGTCGCCTGAATCGCCTGGGTGGGCCTCCTCGTTGGCCCGCAGGAACAGGGCGCCCACGATGCCGTTGGAGCCGAAGCGGTCGGCGGCGGAGAGCACCACCACGGACCGGTCCGCCTCGGCCGCCCTCGCGCGCACCTCGTCGGCGGTCAGCCGTTCGGTGGTGAGGTTGAACTGGTTGGTACGTTGCGTCAGTTGGGCCACCCTCGGTATCTGCGCCGGGGAGACGGGAGCTAGTTCGAGCCGGACGCCAAGCCCGGCGAGGAACTCCCGCGCCGATCCCGCCGCACCCAGGAAGTCCGCGCGTGCCGACTCCTCCTGGTAGAGGCGGGTGCGCACCCGGTCCTCCTGGGTGACCCCGGTGCTGGTGAACCATCCGTCGGCCAGCAGCCGTTCGGTGTGGAACGCCGGATCGGCGTCGACCGGAACCACCGTGACGTCCGGGAGCTGGGCGCTCACCGCCGCGCACTCGCCGGGGTTGTCGTCGACGAAGACGAGGGAGTCCTCCCCCAGGTTCAACGCCCGGGCCAGGTTCCCCAGATGGCCGGGTTTGGGCTGCCAGTCGGCGAGTACGGCCACGAAGTGCTCCTCGCGCAGCCTCAGTTCAGGATGCTCGCGCAGTGCGTCGAGGACCGTGGCGCGGTCGTTCTTGGTCACCGCCGCCAGCAGGACGCCCTGGGACTGGAGCTGTCTGACCACCCCCTGGAAAGCATGGAAGGCGGCGCCCTGCCGTCCGTCCGCGACCTCGATGCCCTCGACCCCGTCGTCCCCGAGGACCCCGCCCCACAGCGTGCCGTCCAGGTCCAGGGCCAGCACCTTCTTGGCCCGGCCGGTCCTGGCCCGGACGAGGTGGGCCAGCTCCCGGGCGTACGCCGCGAGCAGCGGGTCGGCGAGGTGGGCGCCCGCGTAGACCTCGAACCTCGGCTCGGTGAGCACGGCGCCGGTGGTGAGGAGCGGGTCGATGTCGACCGTGACGGCCGGGCCGCCCTCGGTGCCGAGGGCGAGCAGCTCGCTGTTGGCGGAGCGCCAGAGCACTCCGAGGCGGGCGCGGGCGGTGTGGTCGAGGAGCTGGACCTGCCGGGTGCGGGGCAGCGGCACGGTGTTGAGCACCAGCGTGCCGCCGCCCCGCGCGGCGAAGCCCTCGGCCAGCCGACGCCAGAGTGCGGTCTTCTCGCTCAGCACCCGGGAGACGTCGTCGGCGGTGAAGGGGACGGGCACCTCGTCGAAGACCGTGGCGTGGTCGAGCACACAGACCGTGAAGTCGGCGGGGCGCGAGTACAGCGAGGAGTCGGGGTCACCGAGCTCGAAGACGTAGGAACCGAAGTCGGTGAGCCGCACGTCCGGCAGATAGCCGTGGCGGGCGAGCTCTCCGACGAGCGCGGTGCGCAGGGCCTCCAGCGTCCCGTTGCCGGTGAGCGCGACACTGACTGTCGGCAGCGCGGGGTGGTACCCGGCGGCCTCGCCGAGATCGGTGCGGGCCAGCAGCCGGGAGGCCGCCGCGAGGTCGTCCGGCCCGAGGGCGGAGAGCAGGGCCGCCACCTCGTCGAAGCGGGCGGCGAGGGTGCCTTCGCGGTGGAGCAGGCGCAGGGTGGCCAGGGGGGTGGGGGTGGTCATCGGACGGCCTCCGGCTGTCGGACGGGGAGCAGCCGGCCCAGGTGGTGGGCAAGTTCCCGGGCGGTGCGGTGCTCGAAGACATCGGTGGCGCGGACGTCGATCCCGGTACGGGCGGAGAGCCGGGTGGCCATCTCCAGGGACCCGAACGAGGTGATCCCGGCCTCGGTGAGATCGGTGTCGGCCTCCGTCGTGCCCGGCGGATGGCCCAGCGCCTCGTCCACGACGACCAGGATGTGGCCGAGCACCGCCTGAACCCGGTCGTGCGGTTCCAGCGCGGCCAGGGACGGCACCGCCTCCCCGGCCTGGGCCGGGGCGGGCGGCGGACCGGCCGCCGCGGGCTCCCGGCCGACGCGTGCGGCCGGGGTTCTGGGCAGCCAGTAGGGGGTGTGCTGGAAGGGGTAGACGGGGATGTCCCGGGGCGGTGCCGCCGGCCCGCGTCCGAGCAGGGCGTCCCAGTCCACCGCGGCCCCGTGGGCGTGCGCCTGGCCGACGGCGTGCAGCACCGAGTGGGCCTCGTCCGCCGGCCGGCGGATCAGGGGCAGTACGACGGGGCGCCCCGGGTCGCCGCCGAGGCAGTCCGCGGTCATCGCGGTGACCGTGGCGTCGGGACCGATCTCGACGAAGAGATCGGCGCCCAGCTCCCGCAAGGCGCCCACCCCTTCCCGGAACCGCACCGTCCCCCGGACCTGGGCGGACCAGTGACCGGGCGCGGCGAGCGCGGCGCGCCCGGCCCGCCCGCCGGTCAGATTGGAGATCAGCGGCACCGCGGGCTCGGCGAAGGTCAGCGCCGCGGCGGCCCGGTCGATCTCCGGCAGGGCCGCGTCCATGTGCGGTGAGTGGAAGGCATGGGCGGTCCGCAGGGGTCTGACCCGGGCCCCTTCGGCACGCCAGGCGGCGGCGAGCGCCCGTACGGCCGTCGGGTCGCCGGACACCACGGTCGACCGGGGGCCGTTGACGGCGGCGACGGCCAGCAGGTCTCCGTAGGGTGCCAGCGACTCGCGCACCTCGGCTTCGGGGACCCGCAGCGACACCATCGCCCCCGGCGGGGTGACCTGCATGGCCCGGCCACGTGCCACCACGAGCCGGGCGGCGTCCTGGAGTCCCAGGGCCCCGACGGCATGGGCGGCGGTCACCTCACCGACGGAATGGCCGAGCACGGCGGCCGGCCGCAGGCCGAAGGAGTCCGCGAGCCGGGTCAGGGCGAGCTGGGTGGCGAACAGCGCGGGCTGGGTGAACTCGGTGCGCCCCAGCAGCTCCGCCTCCGGGGTCCCGGCCGCCGCCAGGACGAGTTCGGACAGCGGCGGGGCGTACTCGGCGCGGGCCTCGGAGCGGGCCCGGTCCAGGGCGGCGCAGGCCTCCGCGAAGGCGTCGGCGTAGACCGGGAAGTGCCGTACGAGTCCGGCGCCCATGCCGGGGCGCTGGGTGCCCTGGCCGCTGAAGACGAAGGCCGTCACCGGTACGGGCCGGGCCTCGGCGAGGGGCGCGGAGGGACCGGCGAGCGCGTCCAGTTCGCCGAGCAGCTCCCGTGGGCCGGTGCCGACCGCGACGGCCCGGTGGCGGAACGCGGTACGGCCGGTGGCCAGGGTCCTGGCCACCGCCGCCACATCGGTCTCCGGCCGCTCACGCAGCAGCACGGCCAGCCGCCCGGCCTGCTCCCGCACCGCCTGCGGAGACCGCCCGGAGACAGGCCAGAGCACGACGGGGGGCGTGGGGGCGGGGTCCGCGGTGCCGGACGCGGGGGCGGGCGCCGTACCGCCGGACGTGAGGACGGAGTCCCCGGGGCCGGACCTGGAGGCGAGCACCGTACCGCCGGACGTGGCGGCGGGGTCCGCGGTGCCGGACGTGGAGGCGGGCGCCGTACCGCCGGACGTGGTGGCGGGGCCCTCCGTGGCGTCCCTGCCGGTGGGGCCCGAGCCCGGTCCGGCGGGGGCTGTGTTCTCCGGGCCGGGCGAGGCCTGGACGTACTCCTCTACGAGGAGATGGGCGTTGGTGCCGCTGATGCCGAAGGAGGACACCCCGGCGCGGCGCGGCCTTCCGGACCCGGACGGCCAGGGGCGGGCGGTCGTGGCGATCGCCACTCGCTCCTCGTCCCAGTCCACCAGCGGGGACGGTTCGCCGACGTGCAGGGTGGCGGGCAGCACTCGGTGCCGTAGCGCCTCCAGTACCTTGATGACCCCGGCGACCCCGGCCGCCGCCTGGGTGTGTCCGAGGTTCGACTTGACCGAACCGAGCAGCAGCGGCGCCGGGCGGTCGTCCGCCCCGTAGGCGCCGATCACCGCACCGGCCTCGATCGGGTCGCCGGTGCCGGTGCCGTGGGCCTCGACCAGGTCCACGTCCGCCGGGGTCAGCCCGGCGTTGCGCAGGGCCGCCCGGATCACCTTCTCCTGGGCGGGGCCGCTCGGCGCCGTCAGACCGTTGCTGGCCCCGTCGGAGTTGACGGCCGAACCGGCGAGCAGCGCCAGCACGGGGTGGCCCAGCCGTTCGGCGTCGGCCAGGCGTTCCAGGACGAGGAGCCCCGCCCCCTCGCCGAACCCGGTGCCGTCCGCCCCCTTCGCGAAGGCCTTGCACCGGCCGTCGGCGGCGAGCCCGCCCTGCACCGCGAAGTCGGTGAACACCCGGGGTGTGGCCATCACCGTGACCCCGCCCGCCAGCGCGAGATCGCACGCGCCGCCGCGCAGCGCCTCGGCCGCCAGGTGCAGGGCGACCAGTGAGGAGGAGCAGGCGGTGTCCACGGTCAGCGCGGGGCCTTCGAGACCCAGGGTGTAGGCGAGCCGCCCGGAGGCGATGCTGGACGCGTTGCCGGTCATGACGTACCCCTCGTATCCGGGCGGGGTCTCGTCCGCCGGAGGGGCGTAGTCCTGGTAGATGACGCCCGCGTAGACACCGGTCGCGCTGCCGCGCAGCGTCGCGGGGACGATCCCGGCGCGCTCCAGGGCCTCCCAGGCCAGCTCCAGGAGCTGCCGGTGCTGGGGGTCCATCGCCGCGGCCTCCTTGGGGCCGATGCCGAAGAACGCGGCGTCGAACCCCGCGGCGTCGTCGAGGAAGCCTCCGGCCGCGGCGTACCCGGCGGCCGTCTCCGGCCAGCCCCGGTCGCCGGGCGGCGGGCCGATGGTGTCGGTGCCGTCCGCCACGGTCCTCCAGAGGTCCTCGGGCGAGCGGATGCCGCCGGGGAAGCGGCAGGCCGCGGAGACCACGGCGACCGCGTCCGGCCGCCGCGCCGCGCCGTCCCGGCCGGTGGCCAGCGCCAGCTCGGCCTTCACCCGGGCGAGTTCGCCGGTCGTCCAGCGCAGGTACTCAATGAGTTTCTTCTCGTCCGCCATGGGGGTCGGGTGCCTCTCAGTGTCGGAGTTCGGAGTCGATGAACCGGAACAGCTCCTCCGCGTCCGCCGGTGGTCCGGCGGGTACATCGGGTTCTGCCTCTTCCGGTACGAGTTCGCTGAGCAGATGGCCGACGAGCGCGTCCGGGGTGGGGTGGTCGAACACCAGGGTGGCGCCCAGCCGCAGCCCGGTGGCGCGGCCCAGCCGGTTGCGCAGCTCCACCGCGGTCAGCGAGTCGAAGCCGAGCTCCTTGAAGCTGCGTCCGTCGTACCCGGAGCCGTCGCCCCCGCTGCGCCCGAGCACGGTCTCGACATGGCTGATGACGGTCGCGGCGACCAGTTCGCGCCGCCGGGCGGGTTCGGCCGCGGCGACCCGGTCCGCCAGGGTCTGCGGGGCGTCCCCGGCCTCGGCCGTTCCGGCGGCGGGCGAGGCGGCCGGGGCGGTGACCAGGGAGCGCAACGGCGGTGCCGGGTCGGCGCCGCGGGCCAGCCGCGCCAGGTCCAGGCGGGCCGCGAACAGGGCGGGGCCGCCCGATGCGAGCGCCGCGTCGAGTGTGGCGAGGCTCTGGGCGGCGGGCAGGGGGAGCATCCCCGAGCGGGTCATCCTCGCCCGGTCCGTGTCCAGGAGGCCGCCGGTCATGGCGCTGTCGGACTGCCACAGGCCCCAGGCGACCGAGGTGGCCGCGTACCCGTCGGCAGACCGTGCGGCGGCCAGGGCATCGAGGTAGACGTTGGCCGCGGCGTAGGCGCCCTGCCCCGGGCTGCCGACGACCCCGGCGGCGGAGGAGAAGAGGACGAAGGCCGCCGGGTCGGCGTCGCGGGTGAGCCGATCCAGGTGCCGGGCACCGTCCGCCTTCGGCCGTAGTACGGCGTCGAGACCGGCCGCATCGAGCGAGCCGAGGGTCGCGTCGGAGAGGACTCCGGCCGCGTGGAAGACACCGGTCAGCGGATGGGCGGGGTCGATTCCGTCGAGCAGCCGGGCGACCTGTTCCGCCTCGGCCACGTCGGCGGCGACGGCGGTCACCTCGGCGCCCAGGGCAGCGAGTTCGGCCACCAGGCGGCGTACGGTCCCGCTCTCCGGGCCCCGTCGGCCCGCCAGCAGGAGATGCCGGACGCCGTGCCGGGTGACCAGATGACGGGCGACGAGACGGCCGACCCCGCCGGCCGCTCCGGTGACGAGCACGGTGCCCTCCGGGTCCAGGGGGCGGGGCAGCCGCAGCGCGACCTTGCCGGTGTGCCGGGCGAGGCTGAGGTGGCGCAGCGCCCCGGGCGCCCGGCCGACGTCCCAGGAGGTGACCCGCAGCGGGGTGAGGACTCCGGCCCGGAACAGCCCGGCGAGCTCACCGAGGATCTCCCGGATCCGGTCGGGTCCGGCGTCCATCAGGTCGAACGCCCGGTAGCCGACGCCGTACCTGGCCCGGACCGCGAACACGCTGCGGACGTCGGTCTTGCCCATCTCGATGAACCGCCCGCCCGGAGCGAGGAGTTCGAGGGAGGCGTCGGTGAAGGGACCGGCGAGCGAGTTGAGGACGACGTCCACGCCCCGGCCCCCGGTGGCCGTGCGGACGGCCTGCACGAACGACAGGTCCCGGGAGCTCGCGATGCGGGCGCCGGGCAGGCCCGCGGCCCGTACGGCGTCCCATTTGGCGGGTCCCGCCGTACCGAACACCTCGATGCCCCAGTGCCGGGCGAGCTGGAGGGCGGCGCCGCCGACCCCGCCTGCGGCGGAGTGCACCAGCAGCCACTCCCCCGGCCGTACGTCGGCGAGGTCCCGCAGCGCGTAGTAGGCGGTCAGGAAGACCGCGGGGATCGTGGCGGCCCGGGCGAAGCCGATGCCCTCCGGGACCGGGACCAGCAGCCGGTGGTCGGTGACCGCGACCGGTCCGATGCCTCCGGGGATCAGGCCCATGACGGCGTCCCCCGGCCGCAGTCCGGTGACCGCGTCCCCGACCTCCAGGACCACACCCGCGCCTTCGGTGCCGAGCTCCGCTTCGCCCGGGTACATCCCGAGCGCGAGCATCGCGTCACGGAAGTTCAGCCCGGCCGCGCGGACGGCGATCCGTACCTCGTGCGGTCCCGGCGGTTCCTCGGAGACGGCGGTGTGCACCAGATCGTCCACGGACCCGCTGCCGCCGGGCGCCAGCCGCCAGTTCCCGGTGCGCGGAGGCAGGTCCCCCGGGGCTCTGCGCAGCCTGGGGGCCAGCAGTTCCTGGCCCCGGAGAGCGAGCTGGGGTTCGGTCCCGGCTCCGCCGGAGGTGATGAGCGCGGTCGCCGCGCGTTCGGCCGCCGGGTCGGCTGCCGACTCCGGCAGGTCGAGCAGGAAGACCCGGCCCGGCTCCTCCGACTGGATGCTGCGGACCAGGCCCCACAGCGCCGCGCCCACCGGGCTGCCCGCCCGTTCACCGGGCACCGCGCCGACGGCACCACGAGTGCGGACGAGCAGCGGCACCGAGGCCAGCCTGGGCTCGGCCAGGGCGTCGCGCAGAACGCGGGCGACGGACAGCAGCCCCTCCCGCAGCAGTTGAGCCTCGTCGCCGGAGCCGGAGCCGGAGCCGGGGCCGGAGCCAGCCTCCGTTCCCGGCCCGTCGATGACCAGGGCTCCCGGCGCGTCCTCACCCCGGTGGAGGGCTTCGAGGAGCGGGGCGAGTGCCAGGGATCCGCCCGCCCCGGCCAGGTGCGCGACCGGCGCGTCCACAGCCTCGGATCCAGCGGTGACGGGGACAGTGGCCGTGGCGGTGGCGGGGACAGCGGCAGCGGCAGCGGCAGCGGCAGCGGCAGCGGCAGCGGCAGCGGCAGCAGGGTCCGTGGGGAGCGCCAGTCCGCTCGTCTCCCAGTGCAGTTCGTGGAGCAGTTCACCGGGGTCGCGGTCGGTGGCGCGGAAGGTGACCGCCTCGATCGAGGCGACCGGTTCGCCCTGCGGACCGGCCAGGGTCACCGAGACGCCGTCCGTCCCGTCCCGGGTCAGCCGTACGCGGACGGTGGCCGGGAGTGTGCCGCGGCTCTCGTAGCCGCGCCAGACGAACGGCAGCCGGACCCGGCCGTCGTCGGGGAAGTCCCCGGCGTGTGCGGCCAGGTGCAGGGCCGCGTCCAGGACGGCCGGATGGACCGCGAAGCCGGGTTCGGGCGGGGTGCCGGCCGACACCTCCGCGTACACCTCGTTCCCCGACGGGGAGCGCCAGGCCTCCCGTACGCCCCGGAAGGCGGGGCCGTAGCCGTACCCCTTGAGGGCGAGCTCCTCGTACAGGCCGGTGACGTCGAGCGGTTCGGCGTCGGCGGGCGGCCAGGACCCGGCGGTGTGATGGCCGGTGGCGGGGGCGAGGGTGCCCCGCGCATGGGTGGTCCAGGGCTCGCCGAGCGGTCCGCCGGAGTCGGCCGCGGTGCGGGCGTGCAGGGCGATCGGCCGCCGTCCGTCGGCTTCGGCGGGACCGGCCGTCAGCAGGATCTCGACCGGTTCGCCGGTGAGCACCAGGGGCTGTTGCAGGACGAGTTCGTCGACGCGGGGCGCTCCGGCGAGTTCGCCGGCGTACCGGGCGAGTTCGGCGAGCACGGCGCCGGGTACCAGCACCGTGCCGTCCACCGTGTGGTCGGCCAGCCAGGGCGGGGCGGTGGACGAGAGCTGTCCGAAGAGCTGGACCCCGTCGCCGTCGGGGGCCCGTACCGCACCGGTCAGCAGCGGGTGGGCGACCTGACGGGTGCCCGGGAGCGGGATGCCGGTGGGCGCGGCGGGCGCGGCGTCGAGCCAGTACCGCCGCCGGTCGAACGCGTAGGTGGGCAGGGGTGGCAGTCCGGCCCGGCGGGCGCCGGTGTGCGACCGCCAGTCGATCCGTACGCCGTTCACCCAGGCCTCGGCCACCGAGCGCAGCACACGGGCCGTGCCGCCCTCGTTCCTGCGGAGGGTGCCGAGTACGGCGGTGCGGCGGGGCCCGTCGGCGTCCAGGACGTCCTGGACGCCGACGCCGACGACCGGGTGCGGGCTGACCTCGATGAAGACCCGGTGTCCCGCCTCGACGGCCGCCCGGACCGCCGGGGCCAGTTGCACGGTCCGGCGCAGGTTCTCGTACCAGTACCCGGGGGTGCCGAACGCCTGGTCCCCGGGGTCGACGAGGCGTCCGGTGACGGTGGAGAAGATCTCCGCCGTGGGGGCGGTGAGCCGCAGCGGTTCGGGGAGCACGGCCCGCAGCTCCTCCTCCAGCGCCTCGACGTGCGCGGAGTGGGAGGCGTAGTCGACGTCGATCAGCCGGACCCGTACGCCGGTCTCCTCGAACACCTCCCGGACCCGGGTGACCGCCTCCGTTCCCCCCGAGACCACGGTCGATTCCGGGCCGTTGACGGCGGCGACGCCCGCCGCCGCGCCGGTTCTCTCCAGTACCGCCTGCACCGCTTCCTCGGACGCGGCGACGGAGAGCATGGCGCCGGTACCGGCGAGCGCGGTGAGCGCCTTGCTGCGCAGGGCCGCCACGGCCGCGGACTCGGCGTGGGTCAGCGCGCCCGCGGCGAGGGCGGCCGCGATCTCCCCCTGGGAGTGGCCGACGACGGCGGCGGGGCGCACCCCGAAGGACTCCCAGACGGCGGTCAGCGCGGTCATGGTGGCCCACAGCACGGGCTGGACGACGTCGACCCGGTGCGGTCCGGTCCCGTCCCGCAGGACGTCGAGGAGCGACCACCCGGTCAGCGGGTCGAGCAGCCGGGCGCACTCCTCGATCCGGTCGGCGAACACCGGTGAGGTGTCGAGGAGTTCGCTCGCCATGCCGTCCCACTGCGCGCCCTGGCCGGGGTAGAGGAAGACCGGGGTGCGAGGTTCGGTGGCGTGGCCGGTGACGGCGTACGGGGACGGCACGTCGTCGGCGACCGCCCGGAGCCCGTCCAGCGCCTGCTGCCGGTCCTCGGCCACCACGACCGCCCGGTGGGCGAAGACGCCGCGGGTGTGGACGAGTTCGGCGGCGATGTCGGCCAGGCCGGTGTCCGGGTGGTCGCGGAGGTAGCCGTACAGCCGGTCGGCCTCCCCGGCGAGCGATCCGGCCGATCCAGCGGAGAGGACCAGGACGACGGGGGCGACGGGGCGCTCCGGCGCGGGGACCGGCGCGGTGTCGGCGGCGGGCGGTTCCTCCAGGACGACATGGGCGTTGGTGCCGCTCATCCCGAACGCGGAGACGCCGAAGCGTCTCGGCCGTTCGCCCTGCGGCCAGGGGGTGTTGCCGGTGAGCAGGGCGATCGCGCCCCGGTCCCAGTCGACGTGCCGGGAGGGGGTGTCGGCGTGCAGGGTGCGCGGCAGCATGCGGTGGGCGAGGGCCTGCACCATCTTGATGATGCCGCCGACTCCGGCGGCGGCCTGGGTGTGGCCGATGTTGGACTTGAGCGAGCCCAGGTACAGGGGTGGCTGTCCGGCCCGGTCGGCGCCGTAGGTGTGCAGCAGGGCGTGGGCCTCGACCGGGTCGCCGAGGGTGGTTCCGGTGCCGTGGGCCTCGACCGCGTCGACGTCGGCGGGGGTCAGGCCCGCGTTGTCCAGGGCGGCCCGGATGACGCGTTCCTGGGCGGGGCCGTTGGGGGCGGTGAGTCCGTTGCTGGCTCCGTCCTGGTTGGTGGCGGAGCCCTTGAGCACGGCGAGTACCGGGTGCTGGTTGCGGCGGGCGTCCGAGAGGCGTTCCACCAGGAGCAGCCCGACGCCCTCGCTGAAGCCGGTGCCGTCGGCCTCGTCGGCGAACGCCCGGCAGCGGCCGTCGGGGGAGAGTCCGCGCTGGCGGCTGAACTCGACGAACGTGGACGGGGTGGCCATCAGGGTGGCGCCCCCGACGAGTGCGAGGTCGCATTCGCCCGCGCGCAGCCCCTGGGCGGCGAGGTGCAGGGCGACGAGGGAGGAGGAGCAGGCGGTGTCCACGGTGACGGCCGGGCCCTCCAGGCCGAAGCTGTAGGAGATACGGCCGGAGGCGACGCTGCCCGCACTGCCGGTGCCGAGGTATCCCCCGTGTTCCCCGGGGTCGGCCTGGGCCCGGGCGCCGTACTCGGTGTAGATCAGGCCGACGTAGACGCCGGTGCGCGAGCCGCGCAGTGACGCGGGGTCGATCCCGGCGCGCTGGAAGACCTCCCAGGAGGTTTCGAGAAGCAGGCGCTGCTGGGGGTCGGCGGCGGTGGCCTCGCGCGGGCTCATCTCGAAGAACTCCGCGTCGAACGCCGCGGCGTCGTGCAGGAATCCGCCCTGCCGGGCGTAGGAGGTGCCCGGGTGGTCGGGGTCGTCGTGGAAGAGGCGGTCCAGGTCCCAGCCCCGCCCTTCGGGGAAGGGGCCGATGGCCTCGCCCCCGCGCTCCAGCAGTTCCCAGAGCTGTTCCGGGGTGCTGACGCCGCCCGGGTAGCGGCAGCCCATCGAGACGATCACCACCGGGTCGTCGTCGTGCGGGACGGGGGCCGGGCGGGGTCCGGTGGCCGCCCGGGGGCCCGGGGGCCCGGCGAGGTGCGCGGCGAGCGCCCGGGGCGAGGGGTGGTCGAAGACCACGGTGGCGGGCAGTTTGCGGCCGGTGACGGTGGCGAGGTGGTCGCGCAGCCGTACCGCGGTCATGGAGTCGAGGCCGAGGTCGCGGAAGGGGCGGTCGGGGCGGATCTCCTCGGACGAGTCGTAGCCGAGGATGGCGGCGACGGCGCGGACCACGGTCGCCCGCAGCCGTTCCTCCCGCTCGTCCGGGTCCAGGGCGGCGAGGGCGTCGGGGGCTTCGGTCTCGGCGGCGCCGACGGCGGGCAGGGTGCGCAGCCGCAGTGCGGCCGGGCGGTCCTTCCGCTGCCCGGGCGCCGGGGTGGCCGGGGCCGCTTCGAGCGTGCGCAGCCGTAGTTCGGCGACGGTGAGGACCGTACGGCCGTCCTCGTCGGCGGCGGTCAGGGTGTACGCGTCGGGGGCCGTGGCCGCGATGTGGACGTGGAGCCGGGCGGGGAGGTCCGCGTACTGCCTGACCCCGCTCCAGCTGAACGGCACCGTGACGTCGTCGCCGCGGTCCGGCCCCCCGGTGAGGACCCGGCCCAGCAGCACGGCCTGGATCAGGCCGTCGAGCAGGGCGGGGGCGAGGTGGTGGCCGCCGTCGGCTCCGCCCGTGATCTCGGCGTACAGCCCGGTGTCGTCCGCCCGTGCGGCGGCGACCGTGCGCAGGCGCGGTCCGTAGTGGACGCCGTGCCCGGCCAGCGTCGCGTAACCGGCGTCGGTGTCCAGCGGATCGGCGTCGGCGGGGTGTGGCGCGGCGGGGGCGGGGTCCTGGTCCGGGGCCCGGCGCAGCAGACCGGTGGCGTGCAGCCGCCAGCCGTCCCCGGGGTCGTCCGGGGCCCGGGTGTGCACGGTGAACGAGGCGCCGTCCGGATCGGCGTCGGCCGCCAGTTGCAGTTCGAGCGGCGCTCCGCCGCCGGGGACGGTGACCGGGGCGAGGAGGGTGATCTCCTCCAGGTGACCGAGGCCGAGCCGGGCACCGGCCGCGAGGGCGAGTCCGGTGAGCGCGCTGCCGGGCAGCAACAGTCGTTCGCCCAGCCGGTGCTGGCCGCTCCACCGGTCGTCCCCCGCCGGTACGGCGCCGCTGAAGAGGACCCCGCCGCCGTCGGCACGCTCCAGCACCTCGCTGATCAGCGGGTGCGGTCCGGCCGCCGGGGGCGGTGCGGGGACGCCGCCGCCGTGGTGGGTGTCGAGCCAGAACCGGCGCTCCTGGAAGGCGTACGTGGGCAGGTCCACGGTGCGGCCCCGGGTGGCCGACGACCAGTCGACCCGGCCGCCGTGGGCGTACAGGTCACCGGCGGAGGCGAGCAGGGCGGCGAGGGAGCCGTGGTCCCGGCTGAGTGTGGGGGTGGCGTGGGCGGGCAGTCCGCGGGTCTCGAACGTGTCGCGCAGGGCGTTGGTGAGGACCGGGTGCGGGCTGATCTCGACGAAGAGGGTGTGGCCCGCCCCGGCGAGGGCGGCCACGGTGTCGGCGAGGCGTACCGGCTCCCTGAGGTTGGTGTACCAGTAGGCCGCGTCCAGGCCGGTGGTGTCGGTCTCGGCGGTGGTGACGGTGGAGTGGAAGGGCACGGACGAGGGCCGGGGCCGCAGCGCCGCGAAGCGGTCCAGCAGGGTGGCGCGGAGGCTCTCCACCGCCGGGGAGTGCGAGGCGTAGTCGACCGGGATCCGCCGGGCCCGGATCCCGTCCTTCCGGCAGTCCTCGACGAAGGCGGCCACCGTGTCGGCCGTGCCCGAGACCACGGTGGCCCTGGGCCCGTTGACGGCGGCGACGCCGATCCCGCCGGAGCCGGGGAAGCGGGCTCGCGCCTCTTCGGGCGGCAGCTCCACGGAGGCCATCGCCCCCTGCCCCGCCAGGTCGAGCAGGGCCTTGCTCCGCCCGGCGACCAGGGCCGCCGCATCGTCGAGGGTGAGGGCTCCGGCGACATGGGCGGCGGCGATCTCGCCCTGCGAGTGGCCGACGACGGCGGCGGGTTCGACCCCGAGGGAGCGCCAGACCGCGGCGAGCGAGACCATCACCGCGAACAGCGCGGGCTGGACGACGTCGACGCGGCCGAGGGCACGGTCGTCGTCGCCCGACACCGCGTCGATGAGGTCCCAGTCGGTGTGCGGGGCCAGCGCACGGGCGCAGCGGTGCATCTCGTCCCGGAACACCGTTGATCCGGCGAGGAGTTCGCGGGCCATCCCGGCCCACTGGGAGCCCTGGCCGGGGAAGACGAAGACGGGGCGCCCACCGCCCTCGGCCACTCCGAAGGCGGTACCGGGGGACGGCAGCCGCTCCGCGGCCGAGGCCAGTTCCCGGTCGAGGGCGGCACGTCCGGTGCCGACGACGACCGCCCGGTGCGGCAGCGCGGCGCGCCCGGTGCGCAGGGTGTGGGCGATGTCGCCGGGGGCGAGCCCGGGACGGTCGGCGAGATGGGCGCGGAGCCGCTCGATCTGGCTGTCGAGTGCGGCGGCGGTCCGGCCGGAGAGCAGCCAGACGTACGGGACGGGGGGCTGCGCCTCTCCGTCGCGGGCCTCCTCCGGGGCGGGGGCGGCCGGGGCGGCCGAGGCTGCTGGTGGGGCCGAGGCGGCCGGAGGAGCCGGGACGGCTGGTGAGGCCGCTGAGGCCAGGGCAGCCGGAGGAGCCGAAGGGGCCGAGGCGGCCGGTAGGGCCGAGGCGGCCGGGACGGCAGGAGCGGCCTCGATGATGACATGGGCGTTGGTGCCGCTGATGCCGAAGGAGGAGACCGCCGCGCGCCGCGGCCGGTCGGGGTCGGTCCGTGGCCAGGCGCGCTCCTCGGTGAGCAGCGACAGGCCGCCGGACCAGTCGACGTGCGGTGACGGCTCGTCGATGTGCAGGCTGGCGGGCAGCACTCCGTGTTCGATGGCCAGCGCCATCTTGATCACGCCGCCGATCCCGGCGGCGGCCTGCGTGTGCCCGATGTTGGACTTCAGCGAGCCGAGCCAGACGGGATTGTCCGCGGTGCGGGCGCTGCCGTACGTCTCGATGAGCGCAGCGGCCTCGACGGGGTCGCCGAGCCCGGTGCCGGTGCCGTGGCCCTCGACGGCGTCCACGTCCCCCGGGCCGATCCCGGCGTCCTGGAGGGCGGCGCGGACGACCCGCTGCTGCGCCGAGCCGTTGGGGGCGGAGAGCTGGGTGCTGGCCCCGTCGGAGTTGACGGCGCTGCCGCGCAGCACGGCGATCACCCGGTGCCCGGCCGCCAGGGCGTCGGAGAGCCGCTCGACGAGGACGAGGCCGACCCCCTCCGCCCAGCCGGTGCCGTCGGCCGATGCGGCGTACGCCTTGCACCGGCCGTCCGGGGAGAGTCCGCGCTGCCGGCTGAACTCGATGAAGGTGGCCGGGGTGGCCATCACCGTGGCGCCGCCCGCGACCGCCATGCGGCAGTCGCCCCCGCGCACCGCCTGGGCCGCGTAGTGCAGGGCCACCAGCGAGGAGGAGCAGGCCGTGTCGACGGTGACGGCGGGCCCTTCGAGACCGAAGGTGTAGGCGATCCGCCCCGAGGCGATGGACCCGGCGCTGCCGGTGCCGATGAACCCCTCGAAGCCCTCGGGCGCGGTGGTGTGGCGGGAGCCGTAGTCGTCGTACATCACTCCGGCGAAGACGCCGATGGACCGGCCCGAGAGGGAGGCCGGGTCGAGACCGGCCCGTTCGAACAGCTCCCAGGAGGCGCGCAGCAGAAGCCGCTGCTGCGGGTCGATGGTGAGCGCTTCGCGGGGGCTGATCCCGAAGAGTCCGGGGTCGAAGTCGGCCGCGTCGTGGAGGAAGCCGCCCTCGCCCGCGTAACTGGTGCCCTCCTTCGCGGGGTCGGGGTCGACGAGCCGGTCCAGCGGCCAGCCCCGGTCCGTCGGGAAGGGGGTGATCGCGTCGGTCCGGTCCGCCACCAGCCGCCAGAGGTCCTCCGGTGAGGTGACACCGCCCGGGTAGCGGCAGGCCATGCTGACGATGGCAAGGGGCTCGCGCGCCGCTTGCTTGGCCTCTTCGAGCTCCGCCCGGGTGCGGAGCAGGTCGTTGGTGGTCCGGCGCAGATAGTCCCGGAGCCTGTCTTCGTTCGCCATCGGTGATCCGCTCTCCGTGTGTGTGCCCGGTGGGGCGCGCCCGCCCCGGCCCCCGGCCGGCGGGGCCGGGCGGGCGGGGTGCGGGGCGCGGCGTCAGTCGCTCAGTTCTCGGTCCAGCAGCCCGAACAGCTCATCATCGGTGGCTGAATCCATTCCAAAGGAGCCCTCCCGGCCTGCGGTCGCCGTGCCGTCCAGGGCGCCGAGGGCGGTCCTCAGGGCCTCCACGAGCCCGGCCCGTCCCGTGTCGTCGTCCGCGAGGGCCGAGGCCGCGTCCACCCAGCCGTCGAGGGACGCGGCGTCGAAGACGGGCCGTTCGGCGGTGTACCGCCGCGCCAGGTGGTCCGTGAGCGCCCGTACGGTCGGGTGGTCGAACAGCAGCGTGGCGGGCAGCTGCTCACCGGCCCGGGCCGAGAGCCGGTTGCGCAGCTCTACGGCGGTGAGCGAGTCGAGGCCCAGGTCGAAGAGGCCGCGTTCCCCCGGGATCCGGCCCGCCCCGGCGATGCCCAGGACCTCCGCCACCTCCGTGGTCACGACGGTGTGCACCAGTTCGCGCACGGCGTCCGGGGCCAGTCCGGCGGTACGGCGTACGAGGGGAGGCGGCGCGTCGGTGCCGGGCCCGGCAGGTGTCCCGGGGGCCGCGGCGGGGGCGGTGCCTCCGGTGAGCCCGGCCGCCGCCGAGCGGTCGAACCTGACGGGGACGAACAGCGCGCGCCCGGTCGTACGGGAGTCCTCCAGGGACCGGTCGAGCAGGGCCAGCCCGTCGGGGACGCTCAGCGGCCGGATGCCGAGCCGCGCCATGCGGGCGCGGGCGGGTGCGTCGAGCGTGGAGCCCATCCCGCCGCCGTCGGCGCTCTCCCACAGTCCCCAGGCCAGCGAGGTGCCCGCGAGACCGGCCGCCCTGCGGTGCTGGGCGAGGGCGTCGAGGTAGCTGTTGGCCGCGGCGTACGCGGACTGGCCGGCGTTGCCGAGCACCCCCGCGACGGAGGAGAACAGGACGAACGCGGAGAGGGGCAGGTCCTGGGTGAGCCGGTGCAGATGACCGGCTGCGTCGGTCTTGGGGCGCAGTACGAGGTCGAGTTGGCCGGCGGTCAGGTTGGTGAGCACCGCGTCCTGGAGCGCTCCGGCCGTGTGGAGGACGGCGGTCAGCGGGTGCGCCCGGTCGATCCCGTCGAGCAGGCGCTCGACGGCCGGGCCGTCGGCGAGGTCGCAGGCGGCGGTCCGGGTGTCCGCGCGGTCGGCGAGTTCCTCGGCGAGGGCGCGCAGGACCGGGTCGGCCGCCCCACGCCTGCTGACCAGGAGCAGTCTGCCGACGCCGTGCTTCTCGACGAGGTGCCGGGCGACCGCGGAGCCGAGGGCCCCGCCGGCCCCGGTGATCAGGACGGTTCCGCCGCCGAACGGCGGGACGGGCCCGGCCCCTTCGGCAGGGCGGTCCGCCGGTGTCCCGTACGAGGGCTCCGCCTCCCGCAGCACCGGCCGGTACGCCTGCCCCCCGCGCAGGGCGAGCTGGCCGCTCCGGGCGGCCACCGCCGGGGGAGCAGCGCGAGCGAGTCCGGGTGCCCGTCGCTGTCGACGACGCTGATCCTGCCCGGGTGTTCGTGCTGGGCGGAGCGCAGCAGACCCCACAGCGGGGCCTGGGCGAGCCCCGGTACCCGGTCCGTGTCGAGCGCGGCGACGGCCCCGGTCGTCAGGACGGTCAGATGAGTACGCTCGGGCAGGCCGTTGATCAGATCCCGTACGTCGAGGAGGTTGCGCCGGATGTCGTCGTGGGCGGGGACGGCGACCAGGACGTCCGCGTCCGGGTCCGGCTCGGCGACCACGGGGAAGGGCAGCCCGTCGGGCGCCGTACCGGTCACCAGCGCGACCGTCCGGCCGGTGGCCGACGCGTCCTCGGTGAGCTGTTCGGGGTCCCAGCGGACCGTGTGGGGCAGCGGCGGGCCGCTCCGGGCGGAGGCGAGCGCGTCGGTGGAGACCGGGCGCAGCCGTACCTCCTCGACGGTCAGGACGGGGCCGCCCCGCTCGTCGGTGACCTCCAGCGCGAAGGCGGTGTCCGACCGCGGGGTGATCACCGCACGGAGCGGACCGGCCGGGTCGGCGTGCAGCCGCACCCCGTACCAGCCGTACGGGACGAGGAGGCGGGGCGCCCCGCTGCCGCCGGACTCCTCGCCCGGGCCGCCCTCGGGACGGGCGAGCCAGGCGTGGAGTACGGAGTCGAGCAGCCCGGCGGCCAGGGACCGGCCGGTGTCGGCCTCGGCGTACAGCGCGTCCTCGGTGCGCCAGAGGTCCCGCAGGCCCCGGAAGCCGGGACCGTAGTCGTACCCCCGGTCGGCCAGCTTGCCGTACAGCCCGTCGAGGGGCACCCGGACCGCTCCCGCCGGGCGGTCGGCGGCCCTCTCGGTGGCGGGCCCGTCGGTCCCGGCGGTGAGCGTGGCCTCGGCGTGCAGGGTCCAGGGCGCCGGGCCGGACGTCCGGCCGTGGACGCGGACCGCCGGACCGGTCACGGTGACCCTGAGCTGGATCTCCGCCTCCTCCTCCACCACCACGGGGGCGTGCAGGGTGAGTTCCTCGACGGACGGCCTCTCGTGCCGGACGGCGAGTGCCCCGACGAGCTCGACCAGCGCGGTGGCGGGCAGCAGGGGCGTGCCGAACAGGGCGTGGTCGCCGAGCCAGGGCTGCCGCCGGTGGGAGAGCACTCCGGTGTAGACGGTGTGGGTGCCGTCGGGGTCGGTGAGGGCGGCCGACAGCAGCGGCAGGCCGGGGTCGTCCGCGCCGATGCCGTGCGCGGTGCCGTCCTCGGCCTGTGGCGGCAGCAGCCACAGGCGCTCCTGCTGGAAGGGGTAGGTGGGCAGGGGCACCGGCCGGGCGTCGCCGCCGATGAGGGCGGGCCAGTCCCAGGCGACGCCCGCCGTGTGGGCGCGGGCGACGGCGGTCCACAGGGCCGCCACATCGTCCTTCCTGCGGTCGAGGAAGGCGAACGCGGCGGTGTCCGCGCCCAGGTCGCACCGGTCCGCGAGGGCGGTCAGCGAGGCGTCCGGGCCGATCTCCAGGAAGTGGGCGGCGCCCAGTTCCCGCAGCCGCCGCAGCGCGTCGGCGAACCGGACGGTGGAGCGGACCTGGTCGGCCCAGTACGCGGCGGAGGCGAGCTGTTCGGCGTCCGCCTCCCGTCCGGTCAGCGTGGAGACGAGGACACCGTCGAGGGGCCCGGTCGTCAGTCGGCCGAGCGCGGCCCGGAAGGGCTCCGTCATGGGGTCCATCCGGGCGGAGTGGAAGGCGTGGCTGACCGTGAGCCGTTTGACGCGCTGCCCGGCGGCGGACAGGGCCGCGCCGATCCGCTCGATCGCTTCGGCGTCCCCGGACAGGACGGTCGCCGAGGGGGCGTTGACCGCGGCGATGTCCACCCCGGTCAGGTCGCCGGCCAGTTCCCCGACGGTCGCGGCGCCCGCTTCGACGGCCAGCATCGCGCCGCCGGGCGGCAGTTCCTGCATCAGCCGGCCGCGCACGCCGACCAGGCGTACGGCCTCACGCAGGCCGAGCGCGCCGCCGAGGTGCGCGGCGGTGATCTCCCCGACGGAGTGTCCGGCGAACAGCTCCGGCCGCAGCCCCCAGCTCTCCAGCAGCCGGAACAGCGCCACTTCGACGGTGAACAGGGCGGCCTGGGTGTAGCGGGTCGCGTCCAGATCGGGCGCGCCGCCGTCCGGGCCGCCCTCGATCGCGGCGGCCACGTCGATGCTCTCGGCCCGGCGGAACTCGGCGCGTACGGCGTCGAAGGCGCGGGCGTACGCCGGGTAGGCGCGGTACAGCCCGTTCCCCATGCCGGTGCGCTGGCTGCCCTGGCCGGTGAGGAGCACGGCCGTCCGGCCGCGCACGGGTGCGCCGGTGACCACGAGGGGGAAGGTGCCGGGCTCCGGCGAGGTGCCGCGGGCGATGTGCCCGAGGCCCGCCAGGAGTTCGGCCGCGTCGTGGCCCACGACCACCGCGCGCAGATCGAAGGCGGTACGGGTGGTGGCCAGCGACAGGGCCACGTCGCGGACGCGCACCTCGCTCCGGGCGCCGAGGTGCGCGATCAGGCGGGTGGCCTGTTCGCGCAGCGCCCGGGGGGTGCGGGCGCTGAGGACCCAGGGGACGGGCCGCCGGTCCCGCGTGGGGATGCCGTCCTCCCTCGCGGATTCCTCCACGGATTCGTTTACGGGCTCGTTTACGGGCTCGTTTACGGATTCCGCCCGGGTGACGGCCGGGTGCACGGCCGTGCCGCCCTCCTCCAGGACGATGTGGGCGTTGGTGCCGCCGATCCCGAAGGAGGAGACGGCGGAGCGCCGCGGCCCGTCGGTGTCCGGCCAGTCGGACAGGGTCTCCGGGATGTCCACCTCTCCCCCGGACCAGTCGACGTGCTCGGAGCGCCGGGCGACGTGCAGGGTGCCCGGGACCTGGCCCCGGTCCATCGCCAGCACCATCTTGATGATCCCGGCGATCCCGGCGGCGGCCTGGGTGTGGCCGATGTTCGACTTCACCGAGCCCATCAGCAGGGGGCCGCGCTCCCCGCGCCCGCTTCCGTAGGTACGCAGCACCGCGCCCGCTTCGACAGGATCGCCGAGCCTGGTCCCGGTGCCGTGCGCCTCCAGGACGTCGATCTGCCCGGGGCGCAGTCCGGCGGTGTTCAGGGCGCTGTGGATGACCCGTTCCTGGGCGGGCCCGTTGGGCGCGGTCAGGCCGTTGCTCGCCCCGTCCTGGTTGACGGCGGAGCCCCGCACGACGGCGAGGACGCGGTGCCCGTTGCGCCGGGCGTCGGAGAGCTTCTCCAGGACCAGCAGCCCGGCGCCCTCGCCCCAGGCCGTGCCGTCGGCGTCGGCCGAGAACGGCTTGCAGCGGCCGTCGGGGGCCAGCCCGCGCTGCCGGCTGAACTCGATGAACGTGGCTGGGCTCGCCATCACGGTGGCGCCGCCCGCGAGAGCCAGGGTGCACTCGCCCAGCCTCAGCGCCTGGGCGGCCTGATGGACCGCCACCAGCGAGGAGGAGCAGGCGGTGTCGACGGTGACCGCCGGGCCTTCGAGGCCGAGCGTGTAGGAGATCCGCCCCGACGCGACGCTGCCCGCGCTGCCGCTGACGAGATAGCCCTCCAGGTCCTTGGCGGCGCCCCGGTGCTGGTGGACGCGGGCGCCGTAGTCGGAGTACATGACACCGACGAAGACGCCGCTGCGCGAGCCGCGCAGGCTCGCCGGGTCGATCCCGGCGCTCTCGGCCGCCTCCCAGGCCGTCTGGAGCAGGATCCGCTGCTGGGGGTCGACGGCCAGTGCCTCGCGCGGGCTGATGCCGAAGAACTCGGGGTCGAAGTCGGCGGCGTCGTGCAGGAATCCCCCGCGCCCGGTGGCCGAGGTGCCGAGGTGGTCCGGGTCCGGGTCGAACAGGTCGCCGTCCCAGCCACGGTCCGTGGGGAACGGCGTGGTGGCGTCGGTGCCCGAGGCCAGCAGCTCCCACAGCTCCTCGGGGGTCCGTACGCCGCCGGGGAAGCGGCAGGCCATCCCGACGATCACCACGGGGTCCTCCCCGGCCGTCTCCGGCCGGGGTACGGGCCCGGTGTCCGGGGCCGGGGCGTGGTCCGGCCCCGGCGCGGCCAGGGCCGTCAGGTGGCGGGCGAGCGCGCCGGGGTTCGGGTGGTCGAAGACGATCGCGCCCGGCAGCCGCAGCCCCAGCTCCTCGCCGAGCCTGTTGCGCAGTTCGACCGCGGTCAGCGAGTCGAGGCCGAGGTCGGTGAAGGGGCGTTCGGGATCGATGGCGGTGGGCTGCCGGTGGCCGAGCACCTCGGCCACCGCCGCCAGCACGGTCGCCGTCACGTCCGTGGCGCCCGGGGCCGCGACGGCCCGACGGGACGGCCTCGCGGGCCCGTCGTCGTGGGCCGCGCCGTTCACCGTACGGAGGTCGAGCCGGGCGGCCACCACGGTGACCGGCCCCGGGCCGTCGGGGCGCAGCGCGCGGTCCAGGAGCGCGAGGGCGGCGGCCGGGGGCAGCGGCCGGAGTCCGGCACGGGCCAGCCGGTCCACGTCACGACCGGTCAGCCGCGCGGCCAGTCCGTCGGCCAGGTCCCACAGGCCCCAGTGCACGGTCAGCGCGTGCGCCCCGGCGGCCCTGCGCCGGTGCGCCACGGCCTCCAGCGCCGCATTGGCCGAGCTGTAGCCGCTCTGGCCCGCCGTGCCGAGCACGGCGGCGACGGAGCCGTACAGCACGAACGCGTCCAGCCCGGCGTCGCGGGTCAGTTCGTCCAGGTGCTCCGCCGCGACCGCCTTGGCGTCGAGGACCGCGCGCAGGGCCTCGGGCGACAGCCGCTCGACGACGGAGTCCTCGGTGACGGCGGCGGCGTGCACCACAGCGGACAGCGGCCGGTCGAGACCGTTCAGGAGCGAGGCGAGCGCCCGCCGGTCCGCGATGTCGCAGGCCGTGACGGTCACCTCGGCGCCCAGGGCGGTCAGTTCCTCGCGGACGGCCCCGGCGTCGGGGTGGTCCGGGCCGCGACGGGAGACCAGCAGGAGCCGGCGTACGCCGTACCGCTCGACCAGATGGCGCGCGGTGGCGCGGCCCACGGCGCCGGTACCGCCGGTGATCAGTACGGTGCCCCCGGCGGCGCTGCGCTCCCACCCGGGCACCCCGTCGCCGGAGGGCGGGGCCTCGTCCACCGGAACCAGCCGGGGGGTGCGGATCTCACCCCCGCGTACGGCGGACTGCGCGCCGGAGCGGGCGGCCGCGGCCAGGAGCTCCGGGTCGTCGGCGCCGCTGTCGTCGGTGTCCACCAGGGCGAACCGGCCCGGGTGCTCGGACCGGGCGGCCCGGACGAACCCCCAGAGCGCGGCGGTGCCCGGATCGGCCTCCTCCCCCGCCAGGACGGCCAGCCCCCGGGTGACGAGGACGAGCCGGTCGCCGTCCGGACCGGCCGCGAGGTGGGAGCCGACCGTGGCACGGGCGAACTCGGCTGCCTCGGCGACGCCCTGACCGGGTTTGAGGTGGACGAAGGTCGGATCTCCGGTGGATCCGGGCGTCTCCTCGCGCCGCGCGGGCCGCCACTCCAGCCGGTACAGCCCGCCGCCCGGGGGCAGGGCCCGCAGCCTCAGCCGCTCCACGGTCAGCACCGGGCGGCCGTCCTCGTCGGCCAGTTCGACGCGGTGGCTGCCGGGGTCGAGCGCGGTGATCGTGGCCCGTACGCGGGAGGCGTGGGCCCGGTGCAGCCGGACGCCTTCGAGGGCGTACGGCACCAGGGTCTCCCCTCCCGGTGTGCTCAGCGGGAGGGTGTGCAGGGCTGCGTCGAGGAGCGCCGGGTGCAGCCCGTAGCGGGAGGCCTGCGCGGTGTCGGGTGCGGGCAGTACGGCCTCGGCGTGCAGCACCCCGTCCGTGCGCCACGCCCCGGTCAGGGAACGGAACGCTCCGGTGTACTCGTACCCGCGCTCCGCGAGCCTCCGATAAGCGTCCTCGGGGCCGTCGGGGGCCAGGGGTTCGCCGGTGTACGCGGTGTCGGGCGGCTCGGTGCCGGGCGGCTCGGGGGTGACCTGGTCGCCGGTGAGGACCGCCGTGGCATGCACCGTCCAGCGGCCGCCGGGGGTGCCGGGGCCGTCGGGAGTACCGGGGCCATCGGGGGTGCTGGAAGTGCTTGAAGTGCTTGAGCGTACGGTCAGTTCGCCGTCCCGGGCCACGACCGCCTGGATCGTGGTGGTGTCGCCGGGCAGCAGCTCCAGCGGCGCGTGTACGACGAGGTCGCGGAGGGTGCCCCGGCCGTCGGCGTGCGCCGCGGTGAGCGCCAGTTCCAGCAGGGCGGCGGCGGGCAGGAGCGTCCGCCCGTCGATCCGGTGGCCGTCGAGCCAGGGGTGCAGCCCGGTCGAGAGCACTCCGGTGTGCAGGGTGGAGCCGTCGGGGAGGCCGGTGCTCGCGGTGAGCAGCGGATGGGCCGAGGCGTCCAGCCCGTGGCTGTCCCCGGCGGTGCCGAGCGGGGCCGGGCCGGGGTCGTCGAGCCAGTACCGGCGGGTCTCGAAGGGGTAGACGGGGAGGTCGACGAGGCGTCCCGGCGCGGCGTCGGGGGCCGGCTCCAGCGGTGTTCCCGCGATGTGCAGCCGGCTCAGCGCCGCCCGCACCGTGTCCGCCTCGGGCCGCCCCTTGCGCAGCAGGGGGACGGAGACGGCCGCCCGGGCCTCCGGCCGGTCCTGGACGAGTGCGGCGAGCGAGCCGTCCGGGCCGAGTTCGGCGAAGGCGCTCACGCCGAGCGCGAGAGCACTGGTGACCGCGTCGTGGAAGAGCACAGGCCGGCGGATCTGCCCGGTCCAGTACTCCGGCCGTGCCATCTCGTCCGCGTCGACGGGCGAGCCGGTGACGGTGGAGATGACCGGTACCGAGGGTGCGGCGAAGGTCAGGGCGGACAGCTCCTCGTGGAAGGCGCCGAGGACCTCGTCCATGTGGGCGGAGTGGAAGGCGTGGCTGACCGCGAGCGCGGTGGCCTTGTGCCCCTCGCCCTTCCAGCGTTCGGTGACGGCGGCGACCGCGTCGGCGTCGCCGGAGACCACGACGGCCTCCGGCCCGTTGACGGCGGCGAGTTCCACGGCTCCCCCGAAGGGGGCCAGCAGTTCGCCCGCCTGCTCGGGGGTGGCCGCGAGCGCCGCCATCGCGCCGGACGGCCGGGCTGACCCCATCAGCCGTCCCCGGGCGGCCACCAGCGCGGCGGCGTCGGCCAGGTCGAGGATGCCGGACACATGCGCGGCGGCGACCTCGCCGACGGAGTGGCCGATGAGGAAGTCGGGGCGCAGACCGTGGTGTTCGGCCAGCCGGTACAGGGCGGTCCCGACGGCGAAGAGGGCGGGCTGCGCGTACTCGGTGCGCCGCAGGACCTTCGGGTCGCCGGTCAGCAGGGCGCGCAGGCCGGTGCCGATGAGCGGTTCGAGGTGGGCGGCCACCTCGTCGAACGCGGCGGCGTAGACCGGTGAGGACTCCAGGAGCCCGCTGCCCATCCCGATGCGCTGGGCCCCCTGCCCGGAGAACAGGACCGCGAGCCGGGGTTCGGGCGCGGCGTGGCCGGTGTACGCGGCGGGGTGGCGTTCTCCATCCCGTACGGCGGCGAGGGCGTCGAGCAGGTCGGGGCCCGCGTGGACGAGTGCCCGGTGGCCGAAGCGGGAACGGCGGGCGAGGGTGTGGGCGACGTCCGCGACGGCGGGGGGCCGGTCCGAGGCCAGCAGGCGGTGCAGCCGGGCCGCCTGGGTGCGCAGCGCGGCCGGGGTCTTCGCGGAGAGGAGCAGCGCGGGGGGCGGCCCGGCGGGAGCGGGAGCAGGGTCGAGGGGATCCGGTTCCGCCCCGGCGGTCACCGGGCCGGGGGCCTGTTCGAGGATGACGTGGCTGTTGGTGCCGCTGATGCCGAACGAGGACACACCCGCCCTGCGCGGCCGGGCGTGGTCGGGCCAGGGGGTGGACTCCTGGAGCAGGGCCAGCCCCGACTCCTCCCAGGGCACATGGCCGGAGGGGGTACCGGCGTGCAGGGTGCGGGGCAGTACGCCGTGGCGCAGCGCCATGACGGTCTTGATGACACCGCCGACTCCGGCGGCGGCCTGGGCGTGCCCGATGTTCGACTTCAGCGAGCCGAGCAGCAAGGGGGCCGTACGGTCCTTCCCGTAGGCGGCGCTCAGTGCGCGGGCCTCGATCGGGTCGCCGAGGCGGGTCCCGGTGCCGTGTCCCTCCACCGCGTCCACCTCGTGCGGGGCGAGTCCCGCGTCGGCCAGGGCGCGGGCGATGACCTCTTCCTGCGCCCGGCCGTTGGGGGCGGTCAGGCCGTTGCTCGCCCCGTCCTGGTTGACGGCCGTTCCGGCGACGACGGCGAGGACCCGGTGGCCGAGGCGGCGGGCGCGGGAGAGCCGCTCGACGACCAGGATGCCCGCGCCCTCCGACCAGCCGGTGCCGTCGGCCCCGTCCCCGTACGCCTTGCAGCGTCCGTCGGCGGAGAGTCCGCGCTGGCGGGAGAACTCCACGAAGGTCGCGGGGGACGCCATCACGGCGACCCCGCCGGCCAGCGCGGTCGCGCACTCCCCGGACCGTACGGCGCGGACGGCGAGGTCGAGGGCGACGAGGGAGGAGGAGCAGGCCGTGTCCACGGTCAGGGCGGGTCCGCGCAGGCCGAGGACGTAGGCGATCCGGCCCGAGGCCACACTCGACTGGTTCCCGGCCAGCAGCAGCCCCTCGACCTCTTCGGGGGACCGGTGCAGACGGGACGCGTAGTCGTCGTACATGGCGCCGATGAAGACGCCCGTGTCGGAGTCCTTCAGGGAGTGCGGGTCGATACCGGCCCGCTCCAGCGCCTCCCAGGTGATCTGGAGCAGCAGCCGCTGTTGTGGGTCGGTGGCGAGGGACTCGCGCGGGCTCATGCCGAAGAAGTCCGCGTCGAACTCGGCCGCCCCGTGCAGGAATCCGCCACGTCTGGTGTAGGTGGTGCCCTTGTGGTCGGGGTCGGGGTCGTACAGCGCCTCCAGGTCCCAGCCCCGGTCGGCGGGGAAGTCACCGGTCGCGTCGGTGCCCGAGGCGACCAGGTCCCACAGGTCGTCGGGCGAGGCGACCTCGCCGGGGAAGCGGCAGCCCATTCCGACGATGACCACCGGGTCGTCGGCGTCGGCGCGCCCGGTGACGGCCGCGGCGGCGGCCGGGGGCGTCCGGTGCTCGAACGCCTCCAGCAGGTGGGCGGCGAGGCTGCCGACCGTCGGGTGTTCGAAGACGATCGTCGCGGGGAGGGGGAGCCGGGTCAGGGCGGTGAGCCGGTTGCGGAGCTCGACCCCGGTCAGTGAGTCGAACCCGAGTTCCTTGAAGGGACGTTCGGCGTCGATGCCGTCCGCCTCCTCGTGCCCGAGCACCTGGGCCGCCTGCTCCCGCAGCAGTGCCACGAGGGTCCGGAGCCGCTCCTGCGGCGGCCCGGCCGCGATGCGCCGGGCCCAGGCGCCACCGGCCGTGTCGCCGCGGCGGGCGGCGGCGGGGACCGTGAAGAGGCCGGAGAGGATCGCGGGCAGCCGTCCGGCCGCCGCCTCCTCGCGCAGCGCGCTCCCGTCGAGCGGTGAGAGGACGGTGTGCGCCTCGGTCACCCGGTCCAGGGCGTCCAGGCCCTGCTCCCCGGTGACCGCGCCGATGCCGTACCGGGCGAGCCGGGTCCGGTCGCGGTCGTCGAGGTGTCCGGTCATGGCGCCGGAGGTGTCCCACAGCCCCCAGGCGATGGCGGCCGCCGGGAGTCCCCGGCCGTGCCGGTGGGCGGCGAGGGCGTCCAGGAAGGTGTTGCCGGCCGCGTAGTTGCCCTGTCCGGGTACGCCGTAGGTGGCCACGGCGGACGAGAAGAGGACGAAGGAGTCCAGCTCCGTACCGGCGGTCAGTTCGTGCAGGTACCAGGCGGCGTCCACCTTGGGCCGCAGAGCCGTGCGCAGGTGTCCGGGCGTCATGTCGTGCACGGTCGCGTCGGCGAGCACCCCGGCGGTGTGCACCACGGACCGCAGCGGCCGGTCCGGCGGGATCCGGTCGAGCAGCGCGGCCAGGGCCGCCCGGTCGGTGACGTCGCAGGCCTCGACGCTCACCCCGGCTCCCCGCTCGCGCAGCCGGGCGGCGAGTTCGGCCGCGCCGGGGGCGTCCGGACCCGAGCGGCTGACGAGCAGCAGGTGCGGCGGCGGGGTCTGCCCGGCGAGCCGCTGCGCGACGAGGGCGCCCAGGGCTCCGGTGCCGCCGGTGATCAGTACCGTACGGGGTCCGGTGACGGATTCCCGTCCTGCCGGGGCGACCGGGGCGGCCGGGGCGAGTCGGTGCCCGGTGATGCGGGGCACGTGGGGGACGCCGCTGCGGACGGAGACCTCGGGTTCTCCGTAGGGCGCGGCGAGCAGGGCGGCGGAGGCGGGGGCGTCGGTCTCCACGCACCCGAACCGGCCTGGGTGTTCGGCGGCGGCGGTGCGCAGCAGCCCCTTCAGCGGAGCCACCGCGAGGTCCCCCGCCGGAACCACGACGAGCAGACGGCTCTCGGCGAGGGCGGGTTCGGTGAGCCAGCGCTGAAGCAGGGCCAGCAGGGCGGCGGCGTGGCGGTGGGCGGCTTCGACGGGGTCCGGCCCGTCCTCCGAGTTGAGCCCGGCCCCGGGGTTCGGCCCGGCCCCCGGGTCCAGCTCGGCCCCCAGGTCCAGCTCGGCCCCGAAGTCCCCAAAGTCCCCGAAGTCCCCGGCGCCGAACGGGACGAGGACCGTCGCGGCGCCCGGTCCCGCCGCGATCAGTTCGTCGGCTCCGGCGAAGGACGTACGGGCTCCGGTGATCCGTGCCGTGTCCCCGTACCCGGCGAGGACAACCGGTGGGCCCACCGGCAGGGTGGGCACCGTGACGGGCCGCCAGTCGACCCGGTGGGCGTCCGGCCGGTCCTGCGGCGGTGCGAGCTCCTCGCGTCGCACCGGGCGGAAGGCGAGGGAGGCGATGCGGACGAGCGGCTGCCCGTCCTCGTCGGCGACGACGAACTCGTAACGGTCCTCCGCGAGTTCACGGATCCTGACCCGCAGGTTCCCGGTCCGGGCGGCCGTACCGAGCAACTGGACACGTTCGAGGGCGAACGGCAGCAGAGGCCGTTCGGGGTCGGGCTCGCGCCGGCCGGTGAGCCCGGCGACCACAGGGTGCAGGGCCGCGTCCAGCAGAGCCGGGTGGACGGCGAAGTCGTCGCGCCCCGCCGGGGCGAGGTCTCCGCCGGACGCGATCTCCGCGTACAGGGTGCCGTCGAGCCGGTGGGCCGCCACGAGGCCCTGGAAGGCGGGCCCGTAGTCGTAACCGAGCCGGTAGAGAGCGGTGTACACCTCGTCGAGCCCGACCGGTACGGCGGTGGCGGGCACCACGACGGCGGCCGGGGGCGGGTCGGTGTGCGGGCCCAGGGTCGCCGAGGCGTAGCGGGTCCACGGCTGGTCGTCGGCGGACCGGGCGTGGATGGACAGGGACCGGCGGCCCTCGTCGTCGGGCGCGCCGATCAGCACCTGGAGCTGGAGCGCCCGGTCGTCGGCGAGCGGCAGCGGGGCCAGGACCGTCAGGGCGGCGACCTCGTCGTCACCGGTCAGCCGGGCCGCGTGCAGGGCGAGTTCGGCGAACCCGGTGCCGGGCAGGACCGGTCGGCCGAGGACGCTGTGGTCGAGCAGCCAGGGGTGGCTGCGGGGGTCGATGCGGCCGGTCAGGGCCTGGCCGCCGTCGGCCAGGGGGATGCGGGCGCTCAGCAGCGGGTGTCCGGCCGGGGCGAGGCCGAGCCGGGACGCCCCGGCACGGCCGCCGGATCCGGTGCCGGTGAGCCAGTACCGGTCGGCGGCGAAGGCGTAGGTGGGAAGTTCGTCCACGCCGGTGACCGGCGCGGCCGGGGCGGGCCAGCGGACCGGTACGCCGCCGAGGTCCGCCAGGGCCAGCGCCCGGCGCAGGGCGGGCACTCCGCCCTCCTCGCGCCGCAGGGTGCCGCCGGTGAAGCCGCCGACGCCCCGGTCGCCGAGGATCTCCTCGACGGCGTAGGTGAGCACGGGATGCGGGCTGATCTCGACGAACCGCCGGTGGCCGCTGTCGATCAGGCTGTGCACCGTCTCCTCGAAGCGCACCGTGCCGCGCAGGTTGCGGTACCAGTACCCGGCGTCCAGGGCGGAGGTGTCCTCGATCCGCCCCCCGGTGACGGCCGAGTAGTAGGCGGTGTCCCCCCGGGCGGGCTCCAGCGCGGCGCCCAGCTCCATCAGGTGGTCGCGCAGCGGATCCACGAACCGGGTGTGCGAGGCGTAGTCGACGGGCACGCGCCGGGCGCGTACGCCCTGCTCCTCGCAGCGGGCGAGCAGATCGTCGAGGGCTGCCGCGGCCCCGGCGACGACCGTGGACCGGGGGCCGTTGCGTACGGCGATCTCCAGGTCCTCCGGATGGTGCTCCAGGAACGGTGCGAGCGCTTCGGCGCCGAGCGCCACGGAGACCATCCCGCCGTCCCCCGCGATCCGCACCAGCGCCCGGCTGCGCAGCGTGACGAGCCGGGCCGCGTCGGGCAGCGACAGCGCCCCCGCGACATGGGCGGCGGCGATCTCCCCCTGGGAGTGGCCCACCACCGCGTCCGGCCGGACACCCGCGGCCTCCCACAGGGCGGCGAGCGACACCATCATGGCGAACAGCACCGGCTGGACCACGTCGACGCGCTCCAGCGGGGGTGCGTCCGGCTCACCGCGCAGAACCGCCCCGAGGTCCCAGTCGGTGAAGGGGGCGAACGCCTCGGCGCAGGCCTCGATCGAGGCCCGGAACACCGGGCTGGTGCCGAGGAGTTCACGGGCCATCCCGGCCCACTGGGAGCCCTGTCCGGGAAAGACGAACACGGTGCGTCCGGCCGCCCGTTCCCCGGTGTGGACCGCCGGATGCACCCCGCCCGCGGACAGTTCGGCCAGCGCCTCGCGCAGGACGGCCGGATCGTCGGTGAGCACGGCGGCACCATGGCCGAACGGGGTACGGGTGGCCAGTTGCGCGGCGAGGGGGCCGGCCCCGAGTTCCGGCCGGCGGTCCAGATGCGCGGCCAGCGCCGCGGCCTGACGGCGGACGGCCTCCGGCCCGTTGCCGTGCACCAGGACGGGCCGGGGCGGAATGCCGGTGGCCGGAGCCCGGTCTCCGGGGGCGTCCCCAAGAGCGGCGGGCGGCTCGGACGGTTCGGGCAGTTCGGGCGGCTGGGCGAGGATCACATGGGCGTTGGTCCCGCTGATCCCGAAGGAGGACACACCCGCCCGCCGGGGCCCCTCGTGTGCGGGCCACGGCGTGGGCTCGGTGAGCAGCCGTACGCCCGACCCCTCCCAGTCCACCTGCGGGGAGGGCTCCTCGACGTGCAGGGTCGCCGGGAGCACGGCCGCGTTCAGCGCCAGTACGGTCTTGATCACCCCGCCGATCCCGGCGGCGGCCTGGCTGTGCCCGATGTTGGACTTCAGGGAGCCCAGGAGCAGGGGCACGGTCCGGTCCCGCCCGTAGGCGGCGGCCAGCGCCCGGGCCTCGACCGGGTCGCCCAGCCGGGTGCCGGTGCCGTGCGCCTCGACGGCGTCCACCTGGTGCGGGGCCAGCCCGGCGTCGGCCAGGGCGCGGGCGATGACCTCTTCCTGGGCACGGCCGTTGGGGGCGGTGAGGCCGTTGCTCGCCCCGTCCTGGTTGACGGCGGTGCCCTCGACGACGGCGAGGACCCGGTGGCCGTTCCGGCGGGCGGCGGAGAGCCGTTCGACGACGACGGTGCCGACGCCTTCCGCCCACCCGGTGCCGGAGGCGTCGGCCCCGAAGGCCCGGCAGCGGCCGTCCTCGGCGAGGCCGTGCTGACGGGAGAACTCCACGAACATGCCGGGCGAGGCCATCACGGCGGCTCCGCCCGCCAGGGCCATGGAGCATTCGCCGGACCGTACGGCCCGCACCGCGAGGTCGAGCGCGACCAGGGACGAGGAGCAGGCGGTGTCGACGGTGAGGGCGGGGCCGCGCAGTCCGAGGACGTACGAGATCCGCCCGGAGGCCACGCTGATGGTGGATCCGGTGAGGAGGTAGCCGTCCGATGAGCCGTCGCCCTCGTGCAGGCGCGGGGCGTAGTCGGAGGCGGTCGCTCCGATGAACACCCCAGTGTCGGTGTCCTTCAGGGAGCGCGGGTCCAGGCCCGTGCGTTCCAGCGCCTCCCAGGCGGTCTGGAGCAGCAGCCGCTGCTGGGGGTCGAGCGCCAGGGCCTCCCGGGGGCTGATCCCGAAGAACTCGGCGTCGAACTCGGCCGCACCGGTCAGGAATCCGCCGTACCGGGTGGCGGAGGTCCCCGGCCGGTCCGGATCACCGGCGAAGAGTTCACCGAGGTCCCAGCCCCGGTCGTCGGGGAAGGCGGAGATCGCGTCGGTCCCCTCGGCGACCAGGCGCCAGAGGTCCTCCGGGGAGGCCACCCGGCCGGGGTAGCGGCACGCCATGCCGACGATCACCACGGGGTCCGCCGTGGCGGGGGCAGTGGTCCGGGAGAGCCGGGCGGGAGCACGGTGACCGGCGTCGGCGGCCAGGGTTCCGCGCAGGTGGGCGATGAGGGCGGCGGCGGTCGGATGGCTGTAGAGCTCGGCCGCCGGAAGCGCGGTCGCCAGGCCCTGCCCCACCAGTTCGCTCAGCTCGACCAGGCCGAGCGAGTCGATCCCGAGGTCCTTGAACCCGGCCCCGGTGTCGATACGGGCGGGGTCGCTGTGCCCGAGGACGGCGGCGAGCGCTTCCAGGACCCGGCGCTCGACCTCGTCCCCGGCGGCGGTGCCGCTGCTCCCGCCGATGCCGCCCGCGTCGCCCGTACCGCCCGTGCCGCCCGTGCCGCCCACATCGTCCGTGCGGCCCACGTCGCCCGTACCATCCGTTTCGTACGTACCGTCCGTGCCGTACGTTCCCTCGTCTGACGGTACGGGTCCGGTGCGGGCGGCGAGGTCGGCCGGTGGCCCGTCCGGGGTGCCGGGCGGGCCCCCGTCGAGCTGGTCCAGCCAGTACCGTTCGCGCTGGAAGGGGTAGGTGGGCAGGTCGACCCGTGGCCCGTCGGCCGGGAACACCCGGTCGGGGTCCAGGGGGTGTCCGGCGGTGAACAGCGCGCCCACCGCGCGGTCGATGTCGTCGTCCTTGCCGAGCAGGGGTACGTGGACGGCGGCCCCGCCGGTCAGTTCGCGGCCGAGGGCGCAGAGGGTACGGCCGGGGCCCGCTTCGGCGAAGACACCGGCTCCGAGGTCCCGCAGCCGCAGCACGGCGTCGGCGAACCGCACCGGGGACCGGGCGTGCTCGGTCCAGTAGGCGGCGTCGGTGGTGGTGACGGGGTCCCCGGTCACCGTCGAGACGAACGGGATCGTCGCCCGGCCGAAGGTGAGGGAGGCGAGCTCGGCGCGGAACTCCTCCAGCATCGGGTCCATCAGCGGCGAGTGGAAGGCGTGGCTGACCCGCAGCCGCCGGGTCCGCAGAGCGCGCCCGGCGGCGCGGGCCGCGAGCGCGTCGAGCACGTCCGCCGCGCCGGAGACCACCACCGAGGCCGGTCCGTTCACCGCCGCGATGGCCGCCTGTCCGCCGAGCTCCGCGAGCAGTTCCGCGGCCTCCGGCTCCGGGGCGGCCACGGCGAGCATCGCGCCGCCCTCGGGAAGCGCGTCCATGAGCCGGCCGCGCGCGGTGATCAGCCGGGCCGCGTCCGGCAGGTCGAGGATGCCCGCGACATGGGCGGCGGCCACTTCCCCGATGGAGTGCCCGGCGACGAATCCGGGCCGCAGACCGAGCGAGGCGTACAGCCGGTAGGTCGCGACCTCGACGGCGAAGAGCGCGGGCTGGGTGTACAGGGTCCGGTTCAGCAGCTCCGCCTCGGCGCTGTCCGGGGCCACCCACAGGATGTCCGCCAGGGGGCGCGGCAGCAGCCCGTCGAGTACCCCGGCCACCTCGTCGAAGGCGTGGCGCCAGGCGGGGTGGCGCTCGTACGCGGCACGTCCCATGCCGCTCCGCTGGCTGCCCTGTCCGGGGAACAGGACCGCGAGGGGGGCGTCCGTCGCGTCGCCGGTCAGTACGCCGGGCGCCGGGCGGCCCGCCGCGAGGGCGTCGAGGCCCGCGAGCACGTCTCCGGTGAGGGCCGCCCGCCGCCCGAACGCCGTTCTGGTGGTGGCCAGCGAGCGGGCGAGACCGCGCGGCACGGTGCCGTGCGCGGCGACGAGCGCGCGGACGGCGGCGGCCTGGTCGCGCAGGGCGTTCTCGGTACGGGCGCTGAGCAGGAGGGGCAGCCCGGTGGCCGGCCGGTCCTCGGGCAGGTCCTCGGGCCGGGGCGCGGGCCGGGGCGCGGGCTCCTCGGGCTCGCGGGCCTCAGGCTCGGGCTCGGGCGGTTCGGGCTCGGACGCCTCCGGCTCGGGTGGTTCGGCGAGGACGAGGTGGCAGTTGGTGCCGCCCATGCCGAAGGAGCTGACGCCTGCCACGAGCCGCTGCCCGGGTCTCGGCCAGGGCCCGTGCGCGGTGCGGACCGCCAGCCGCAGCCCGACGAGGTCGATCCGGGGGTTGGGCTCGACGTGGTCGAGGGTGGCGGGCAGTTCCCGGTGTGCCACCGCCAGAACCGTCTTCAGCAGCCCGGCGATCCCCGCGGCCCCTTCCAGGTGGCCCACGTTGGTCTTGACGGAGCCGACTTCGAGGACCGGCGGCCGCGGCCCGTCCTGTGCCTCGCCGCCGGGGGCCGCAGATGCCGTGCCGTTCACTCCGGTGGTCCCGCCGAGGCCGCGGACCAGCCCCAGTGCCGCCGCCTCCAGGGGGTCGCCGACCGGGGTCCCGGTGCCGTGCAGTTCGACGTACTGGAGGTCCCCGGGGGTGACCCCGGCCGCTTCGCAGGCGAGCCGGACCACCTCGGCCTGGGCCCGGCTGCTCGGGACGGTCAGCCCGTCGGTGGCCCCGTCGTTGTTGACCGCGCTGCCCAGGATGACCGCGTGCACCCGGTCGCCGTCCGCCAGCGCCTCGTCGAGGGGTTTGAGCAGGACGAGACCGGCCCCCTCCCCCCGTACATAGCCGTTGGCGCGGCGGTCGAAGGTGTAGCAGTGCCCGTCGGGCGACAGTCCGCCGAACCGGGCCACGGCCGCGGTCGACTCGGGCGCGACGATCAGGTTGACGCCGCCCGCGAGGGCGAGCCGGGACTCGCCGCGCCGCAGGCTCTCGCAGGCCAGGTGCACTGCGACCAGGGAGGAGGACTGCGCGGTGTCGACGGCGATGCTCGGGCCGTGCAGACCGAGGGTGTACGACACCCGGTTCGCGATGATGCCGCGGGTGGTGCCGGTCAGCGTGTGTCTGCCGAGGGCGTCCCCGCGCGACAGGGCGGCGTACTCGTCCGCGAGGGAACCGACGAACACCCCGGTGCGCGTGGCCCGCAGGGAGCCGGGAAGCACACCCGCGTGCTCCAGCGCCTCCCAGCTCAGTTCGAGGATCAGCCGCTGCTGCGGGTCCATCGCCGCCGCCTCGCGCGGGGAGACACCGAAGAACTCCGCGTCGAAGGTGTCGACGGAGTCCAGGTAGCCGCCGTACCCGGTCCCCGGGTGGGAGCGGGAGAGCCGGTCGACCGTCGTCCCGGCCCGGTCCCGCGGCACCTCGCGGACGGCGCTGCGCCCGTCACCGAGCAGCCGCCACAGCGCCCCGGGGTCCGGTGCTCCGGGCAGCCGGCAGGCCAGGCCGATCACGGCCACGGGCCGGTCCGGTCGCTCCGGGGCCCGGGCGGGCCCCGTGGTGCCGGTGTTCCGGGCCGCCTCTGTGTCGTTGCCGTTGCCGCTCAACTCACACCTCGTTCTCGTTCAGGACAGTTCGGTGAGCACCGTGCGTACGGTTTCCGTCACGCGGGCCTGCCGTGGTGTCAGGTAGAAGTGGTCGCCCGGCAGCACCTGGAGCTGGAAGGCGCCCGTGGTGTGGTCCCGCCAGCGGGCCGCGTCCTCGACGGGCACCAGCGGGTCCCGGTCCCCGATCAGCGCGGTCACCGGGCAGGCGATCCGGGCATCGTGGTCGGGGACGTACGCGCTCAGGGCCCGGTAGTCCGACCACAGGGCCGGGAGGATCAGCTCCCGCAGGTCGGGGACGTCCAGGGCGGCCCGCGACGTGGCGCCCAGCAACAGCACGTGCTCGATGAGGGAGGGGTCGTCGCGCAGTACGGCGGGGTCGACATGGGTGAGCCCCGGTGCCCGGCCGGCCGAGGCGAAGAGCGCCCGGGGGCGCGGGCCGAGGCCCCGCTCGCCGAGGAGCGCCGCTTCGTAGGCCACCAGTGCGCCCATGCTGTGCCCGAAGTAGGCGACGGGCGCCCCGCCGGTACGGGTGGCGACGGCCTCGGCGGTGTGCCGGGCGAGCTCCCCGATGTCCTCGACGGGCCGGTGCCGGTGCCGCTCCAGCCGGCCGGGGTACTGCACGACGAGGACCCGTACGCCGGGGGCGAGGGCGCGGGCCAACGGTCCGAAGAAGGCCGCCGAGCCCCCGGCGTGCGGCAGCACCACGAGGACGGGGGCGCCCGGGTCGGCGGGCGCGTACTCCCTGAGCCAGTCGTCCGCCGTGTCGCGGCCGGGCGGTGCGGCCGCCGGGCGGACGGTCTCGGTGCCGCTCACCGGACGGCCTCCGCGCGGGCCGCCTCGACGGCGCGGGAGAGGTGTTCGACGACGGCGGGGTCGGCGTCCGGGCGCATCAGCTGAACGGCGAGGAGGCTCCACAGCCGGGTCTCGGCGAGATGCGCCGGGGCCCCGTGCACATCGTCGTGGACCAACTGCCGCAGATCGGCCACGTTCTTCTCCAGCCGTTCCGCGTCCCGGGCCGGGACGATCTCGTCGCGCCGGGCGGTGACCACGGCCAACGGCACGGACAGTTCCCGGAGTTCGGCGTCGCCGAGCGCCCAGTCGCGTATCCGTTCCCAGACCTCACCGGCCGCCACGCCCGCCAGATGGGCGAGGGTGTCCCGGGTGATCCCGGGGACCTGCCGCTGCCACGCGGTGTCGGTGAAGAAGTCGTGCACGGGCAGGCCGTTGCCGACGATGCCCCGGATACGGGGGTCGGCCAGTGCGGCGCGGACGGCGAGGTGGCCGCTGAAGCTGAGCGCCAGCAGATAGGTCCGGGAGACGTCCGCACGACCGGCGAGCGCGTCGAGCACGGCGGGGAACAGGCGGTGACTGTCCGGGCCGTAGACCAGCGGGTTCTCGCCCACCCCGGGGAGTTCCGCGACGACACCGGCCAGGCCGAGGGCCACGATCCGGGGCAGGACGGGCCCCCACTGCTCCTTGGTGCTGACGATGCCGCCGGTCATCACCAGGAGCGGCCGGGGGTGCGCGGCGTCGAGCCCGGCGGTCCAGATCCGTACCGGGACGCCGTCGACGAGTACGGTCTCCGGTTCGATGCCGGTCGCCGAGGCCCGCCTCCACCGGTCGAAGGCGTCCACGCTCCGTTCGAGGGCACGGGCGCGGGCGGGGCCGTCGACATAGGGGAAGCGGCCCATGGTGTAGAGCTGTGCGGCGGCCAGGACGTCCCCGGCCGCGTCGCGCTCCTCCCCCGCCCGGACCCATTCGTGGGCCCAGGAGCCGGGGCCGTCACCGGTGTCGGTGGTGATCCGGTCGAGGAGGTCCGCGTAGTGGTCGGCGGGCAGTTCCTGCGATATCGCGTGGGCCACGACGAACCGCTTCAGCTCGGCGAGGTCGTTCCCCCCGGTGCCGGGCGCGGCCGGGCCGGTTCCTCGGTGCTGCCGGGTCTCGCTCATGCGGGGACCGCCTCCAGTGCGTCCTTGATCTCGGTGAGGACGTCCGCCGCTTCGGCTCCGTCGATCACCCGGTGGTCGAAGGTGAGGGAGAGGCGCAGCACCGGGGCCACGGCGACGGCTCCGTCGCGGACCACCGGCCGGTCGGTGATCCGGCCGACGCCGAGGGTGACGGTGGTGCCGCCGACGGAGTGGAACCCGTCGACCGCCCGGTGGCCGAGCGAGGTGACGCTGAACGTTCCGGTGGTCCCGGGCCGGCGCTCCAGCAGGCCTGCTGCCGTACGGAACCGGTCGAGGGCCTCCTGGAACGGCAGCCGGCGCAGCTGCCTGATGGCGGCGAACTCCTCTGCGGTGTCGGGGTCCTGGGCGGCGACCCGGTCCAGGTGTTCCTGGATCTCCGCGAGCCCCGCGTGTTCCAGCCCGGGGATGACGGTGGCGAGGACCACCCGCTGCCCGTCGAGCACCCGGTCGAGGGTGACCTTGGCGCTCACGGTGTCGAAGGTGGCGACTCTCGGATCGAGCCGTCCGTGGATCGCCGCGTTGGCCTGCGGGTGCTTCGCCAGGACACCGGCCGCCGCGTGCACGACGTAGGAGACGACCGAGCGGCGCGGACCCGCCTCGCGGGCGCGGTGCCGGGCCGCGACCAGGGCGGTGGCGTCGACCTCGGTGTCCAGGTGGACGGGGGCGAAGTCCCGTATCTGGTCGAGGAAGAACAGGGTGTGCCTGCGCTGGGTGGGGAACGGACGGCCGGTCAACGGATCACCATTTCGTAGAGGGACCCCAGGTCACCGGCGTCCAGGAAGTCCGGCAGGGACAGCTGTCGCCCCACGCGTCTCTCCAGTGCCACCAGGAGTCCGAGGAGTTGTACGGAGTCCCAGCCGGCCAGCTGGTCGAGCGCGAGGTGCAGGTCGCCCTCCTTGAGTTCGATGCCGGTCTGGTCCCGGACCAGTTCCGTGAACTCGTCGCGCGTCAGGACATCGCTCATGTCAGTCGCCTCCGCCCAGTTCGATGGCGAGGCCCGCCTTGGTCCACTTGCTCGACTCGATGGCGACCGCGAGGGCCCGTGAGGGGGCGGTCATCCGGGCGAGGAGCTTCTCCAACTGGAGGAAGAGCAGGGCGTTGCCGTTGTTCCCGGTGTCGCCGACGAGGCTGATCTCCTGGGCGAGCGGCAGATCGAGCCGCTTGACGATCTTCTCGGTCATCGTGACGGAGAGCTGCGGCGGCAGCAGATGGTCCACCTCGTCCCGCTCCCAGCCGAGGTCGTCGAGCAGTTCCCGTACGACCTCTTCGGCGAGTTCGGGTACGTGCTCCTCGATGGCCTTGTAGTCCTCCTGGGCCGGTGCCCGTCCCGAGTGACGGTCCGCGATCCCGTACCAGTGCAGGATCTGTCCCGGCTGCCGGTCCAGGCCGCACAGGCGGGTCAGCACCGCGCGGATCTCCGGGGCGCCGGGCCGCTCGTCGGTGGTGAGTACGGCGGCGCCCGCCCCGTCGCCGAACAGCAGGTAGTTCACCAGCTCTTCCGGGGGCAGGGACTTGAGGTCGGCGGTGACGTCGTAGTGCTTGGCGATGACGTCGCCCCCGATGACCAGGGCGGTCCGGTAACGTCCGGTGGCCAGCAGCGAGGAGGCCACGTCGATGGTCTGCACGGCGCCCGAGCAGCCGGACTGAAGCTGGAACGTCGGGATGCCGTCGATCCTGAGCCGGTCGGCGATCACATTGACCGTGGCGGGCATCAGGGTGTCGGGGGTCGCGGTGCCGAGCACCAGGAGATCGATGTCCCCGGCGGAGAGTCCGGCCCCGGCCAGCGCACGCGCGGCGGCGATCTCGCCGAGGTCCGCCAGGGACTGGCCCGGACGGCCGGTGGCCAGGTCGATGGCCAGGTGCCGGGTCCTCGTCCCGATGAACGTGTCGACCCAGCTCTCCCAGAGCTGGTCCATTCCGAAGCGTGCGGCCAAGGCGGCGGTGCCGATCGGGGGCCCCGGCAGAGCCGATCCCACCGACAGGACACGCACCGTGCGGTCGCTCATGGCGGACTCCTTTCGCGTTACCGATTCCGGACGCTAAGGTCGCCGCCTAAAGCCGAACTAAGTGCTTCTTCCCGCTCGTCGGTGCCCGTGGTGCCGAGCCGCCCCCGCTGGTCGGGCCCGCCGGTCGAGCCGCCCCCGCCGGTCGGGCCGGGTCCGCCTCGGCCACCCGGTGGTCGCGGTCGGCCACTCCGCCGGGGCGAGCCGCCACGGGCCTTCCGCTCCCCCTCTCCCTCTCCCCCTCTCCCTCTCCCTCCGACGGCGCACCGATCGAATGTGATCGAGGAAGCTCGGAGTTGCCTATTCTTGCCAATGATCACGGTCGAATCGCGACAGAAATCGACCCCTGCTGATCGGGAGGCCATGTGCGCAAGAATGACTTTGCATGGAGGGCCTTGAGGGCCCGTCCCTCTTGTTCGACGCGATAGCTTTCTTTCGGGCCCACCCGAAGGCCCGCCCGGGAAGTGATGTGGAGTCACGACCCGGGGAACGAAACAGATCGACAGGGAAACAGACAAGTGATCGAGCCGATTCGCCGAGGGCGCTTACAGCTGCCCTCCGGGCAATTTCACGGTACCAGTTTCAATATCCTTCCCGTGGGGATTCCCGATGACCCGGGGAGCAATGCGGCAACGCGACGGAGTGCCGCTTCCGTCGGCGCTCCCGCCGCCGCCCCGCCCGGCCTCATCTGACATGCGGGCGTCCGCCTCCGACGGCCCCACGCCCCGAGGAGCCCTCATCCCCTCCCCCTTCCGTTCCGTCCCGCCGTACGGCCGTCTCCCCCGTCGCCGCCCCGTGCCGATGGAGGTCACCGCGGCGGCCGTGGACCTCGGGTTCGCGGCCTTCGTCGAACGCAACACACCGCGCTACCTGCGCTACGCACGGGCGCACCTGCCTGCCGAGGACGCTTCCGCCGCCGCCGTGACCGCCACCCTGGCGTCCGCCCGGAACAGCTGGGGCCTCATATTGAGCCGACCCTGCCCCGCGGCCGAGGTCTGGCAGGAGCTCCGCCTCCGGGTGGGCCGACAGGCCGGTGGCAACGGGCCGCGGGACCCGGCCCTGGCCGTCCTGTACGGACAGCTGCCGGACGGGAGCGCCGACAGTGTGGTGCTGTGCTGCCGGCTCGGCTTCGACGTCAGCGAGGCGGCCGAGCTGATGGGGGTCGAGACACCCGCGGTCGAGGCCGCTCTCGCCATCGCCCGGCGCGCGCTGCCGGAATTCGTCGAGGGAGGGCACCCCTGACACATCCGTAAATCCCTCTGGCATATTCACCCTTCGGCCCTTCCTGCTCGGATGCGCCACTTTTCGCCAGCTTGCGCCACCCTTCCCTCTTACCGGTGGTGGTGCTGTCGTGTGCTGCCCTCCTAAGATGGGCGACTTCACTCCGATCGGGGCGGAAATCGGTGAGGGGACGGGCCGTTGGTGGAGAGAAAGCATGTCGATCTGTCGTTGCCGAGTGCGGCACGGATGTACGACTGGCTGCTGGGCGGGAACAACAACTACGAAGTGGACCGGGCAGCCTGCGAGTTATTGCTGGAAGCGGCCCCGACCTCGCGTGAACTCGCGCTGAACAACCGGTGGTTCCTCCAGCGAGTGGTCCGGGTGCTGGCCGAGGAGCACGGCGTAAGGCAGTTCGTCGACTTCGGCTCCGGGCTGCCGACCCAGCGGAACGTCCACCAGATCGCGCAGGAGGCCGAGTCCGGGGCCCGCGTCGTCTACATCGACAACGACCCTGTCGTCCTGGCTCTGGGACAGTCCCTGCTGGATGAGAACGACCAGACCGCGATCCTGCCGGTCGACATGACGGACACCGAGACCATCTTCGGGCACCCGGACTTCACCCGGCTCATCGACCTCTCCCAGCCGGTGGCCGCCCTCTTCGTCTCCGTGCTCCACTGCCTGCCCGACAGCGCCGGTCCCAGGGCTGTGGTCGAGCGGGTGATCGACCGCCTCGTCCCGGGCAGCTTCGTCGTGGTGTGCCAGCTGGTGAGTGACGATGCCAAGGTCCGTGACGACGTCACCGACCTCATGAAGACGCAGACCGGGGACAACTGGGGCAGGGTCCGCGAGAAGGCCGATGTGGAGGAGATCTTCGAGGGTCTCCTCGTGGAGGAGCCGGGGCTCGTCGATGTGACCGACTGGCGGCCCGATTCCGAGCTCCAGCAGCGCCGACGCAGCATCGAGTGGACGGAGTTCGGCGGGCTGGGGAGGGTGCCGTCCCGGGAGTAGGCGCCAGGGCAGGAGGTGCCCGGGCAGGAGGTGCCCGTAAGTGATCTGCGGAGTGCTTGCCCGGACCACTCCGGCCCGTGCCGCTCGTCATACGTGACCGGCATGATCCGAACGCGAGGCGCTAGGAGTACCGCTCGGCGGCCGCCTCCAGCATGCGCCGGCTCGCCACCGGGGAAGCACACGCCTCGCCCTGGATGCGCAGGAGCAGCTGGAGGTGGCGCTCGAACTCGTTGTCCTTGGTCGGCCACGGCTTCGCGCGCTCCTCGGCGCTCCGTGCGGGCTTGGTGTAGTAGTCGGCCTTGCCGTACCCCTCGACGTAGACGAGGTCGGGCAGTCCGCCGCGGCCGAACTGGAGGTGGGCCATACCGCCCGCCATCGATGCCTCGTTGCCCGCGATCATGCGGTCGAGGAGCACGAACCGGATGGTGACGTGCGGGTCGTCGGCTATCTCCAGCAGGTGGAGCATCTGCTCGCGCATCACCGCATCGGGACCGACCCGGCGGAACAGGACGGACTCGTCCATCAGGAACACGCAGCGCGGCGGGTCGGCCTGCTCGAACACGCGCTCCTGGCGTACTTGGCGCAGGGCGACGCGGGCCGCCATCTCCGGGCCGTCCCACTCGCTGATGTGCAGGCCCGTGCGGATGACGCAGCTCGCGTACTCCGCCGTCTGCAGCAGGCCCGACACCAGACGCACGTCATACGTGGTGAGCCCGATGGCCATGGACTCAAGGCCCAGGAGCCGACGCAGGTATTCGGCCGTGAAGTCACCGAACCTGTCCTGGAACCACTCCGGTTCCACCGCGCGGGAAAGCAGCATCGTCAGCTCTTCCCACTGCGGTCCGTCAAGACGCAGATGCCGCATGACCGCCTCGACCGTACGCCGCTCGGGCGTGGTCTCGGCATTCTCCAGGCGGCTGATCGTTGAATTCGATACGAGGGCCGCTTTTGCCAGCGCCGTCTGCGTGAGGCCGGCCGCGTCACGGAAATCCTTGACGGCAAGCCCCAGCATGATGTTGGCCGCTGTCTTCGTGGCGTCCGGCCCGGCGGCACGCCGGGCCGGACGGATAATGGGAATCGGATCCGGGGACACGCCTTCTCCTTCAACGGACAGTCATCACATGATGGCATGCCGAAGCCGGGGGTGTCGCCCGAACTTATGCGCTCCGATGCTCAGTTGAGAGTGCAGAGGGAATCGAACTCGCCCCTCTTGGCGCCGTCGACGAACGCCTCGAACTCCGCGCCCCGGAAGATCAGCGCGGCCCCCGCGGGGTCGGTCGAGTTACGGATCGCGATGCCGCCCTGAGGCAGCGCGGCGAGTTCCACGCACATGCCGTTCGCTTCGGACTTACGGCTCTTCACCCACCGGCCCGGGATGAGGTCAGCAGCCATGCCGTTCGTGAACTCCTGCATAGGAATCCACCCTCCCTGTTCGATGATCCTATTTTCTCTGTCTTCCTCGCCGTGGCACACGAGACCGCCTGGTGGAGGCCCCGTGAAATCCCGTGATGCAATTTCATGGCCCGGCGGAATCACATGCTAGCGGCAGGAAATCGAACAAGGCTGTCCCACGTAAGGGTGGACCTAGGGGCGCGCAGAGCACGGATGGCGGGTAACACCATGGCGAATTACGCGTGCGCCTCCCGCACCCTGTCGGCCTCCCGGCCCTTTCCGTGCCTTCCCGGCCTCCCGACCACCCCTCCTGTGCCTTCCTTCCCCGCCTTGCGGCCCCTCTCGCGCCCTCCCCCTCTCTTACGGGCCGCCGCGAGCTGCGGCGGCCCGTAACGGGTCGGTCAGCGGCGGCCGTAGTGGAAGAGCCGGGAGCGGGCCTTCTCCGGGGTGAGGCCGAGGGCGGTGCCCATCCGCTCGCCCAGCGGGTCGTCGGCCTCCGCGTGGAGCGCGGCGGTCCGGCCGATGTAGCAGGTGGTCCGCTCCAGGGCCGCGATGGCCCGGATCGCGGCCAGCGGAGCATCGGCCGCGAGACGGTCCAGCCGTGTCTCGATCCGGTCGAGCAGTTCGACGACGTCGTCGGGCAGCGGTACGGCTCCGGCCTCGACCTCGGCGACGTGCCGGTCCCACTCCTCCTCCGGGCCCGTGGTGTCGAAATCGTAGGGCTGCCACCGGTCCACCCGGTCCCAGTCGATCGGGTAGAGGGTCTCGCCCCGCCAGCCGCACGAGCACGCTCCCCGCATCCGCGTCGCGAGAGGCGCTCCGAGCGTCCCGTCGTAGACCCACCAGTCGGTGCTCCGATGGACGTTCGGTCCGCTGCCGGCGTCGAAGTAGACCGGCCCCGGCTCGGTGCCGTCCGCCAGCATCACCCCGGGCCGCCCCTCGTGGGATGCCTCAAACTCCTCGGTCGACCACATGGTCCCCACCGCCTCTCCGCCACTGTTGTTCTCACCGCCCAGCCGCTCCGAGCGGTACGTTCCGCTCCCCCGGACAGAACAGTGCCAGGCCGGGAAGGGTGCGGTCCGGCCTTTCCCGAACCTGCCGGGGAGGGCGGCGGCGGCCTCCGGAGCGCGGTCAGGCCAGGTCGAGGCGTACGAGCTCCTGCCGCGATCCCACACCGAGCTTCGGATACGCCTTGTAGAGGTGGTGCTCGACCGTGCGGGGGCTGAGGAACAGCTGCGCGGCGATCTCCCGGCTGCTGCTGCCGTCCTTGGCCAGCCGCACCACTTGGAGCTCCTGCGGGGTCAGCCGGTCGATCGGGTTGTCCGCCGGCATCCGCACCGCTGCCCTGTGCTCCCCGGTGGCCTGCAGTTCGGCACCGGCCCGCCGCATCCAGGGCTCCGCCCGCAGCCGTTCGAAGGTGGCCAGCGCGGACCGCAGCATGTCGCGCGCCTCGCTGCGCCGCCGGGCCCGGCGCAGCCACTCCCCGTACAGGAGTTCGGTGCGGGCGCGTTCGAAGGGTCGGCCGCCCTTCTCGTGCAGGTGCAGCGCCTGCGTGTAGTGCTCCGGCCGGTCACCGATGAGCGCCCGGCACCGGAGTGCCACCGCCTGTGCCCAGGGCGTGGTGGTCGTGGACCGCGTCCAGCGCTCGAAGTGGCGCAGCGCCTCCTCGGCGCGCTCCGGCTGCCCGAGCCGCACCGCGGCCTCGATCTGATCCGCGGCGGTGGAGAGGGACAGCCAGGTGTACCGGTCCGGGCCGGGCGGCGGCGGCTCCAGCCGGGTGAGTGCCGACTCGAAATCGCCCAGCCCCAGGTCGAGCAGGACGCGTGCGCACTCCACTCCGGTGTGCGGCCCCCCGGGCGTGGTCTCCGCGAGTTCACGGACGCGTCGCGCGTCCCCCTCGATGGCCGCGATCCGTGCGCGCACCGCGCCGAGACGGGCCAGGCGTCGGCTCGTCCCGGTGTCCCGGGCGATCTCCTCCGCCTCCGCCACCCCGGCCTCGGCATCCCGATGCTGCCCCGCCAGAACCTGAATCTCCGTCAGGATACCGAGGGCGTACGGGAGTTCACCGATCAGGGAGTGGGAGCGGCACCACCGCACCTCCGCCGAGGCCAGGTCGAGCGCCGCCTCGTCGTCGCCGAGGAGCGCGCCGCAGGTGAGCGCGAGCATCCGGACGGCCTGTTCACCGGCCTCGGGTCCGTCGGGTGCGTCGAGCCGTCCGGCCAAGAACCCTGCGAGCAGCGGCAGTCCGTGCTCGGCGTCGTCCTCGCAGAGCCGTTCCAGCCCCTCGACCAGCGGATCGGCGCGACCGCCCGCCGCGAGTCGGCCCGCGGCGGCGCGCACCGCGTCCCGGTCACCGGCCAGCCAGCCGTAGGCGGCGGCGGTACGGAGGGTGTCGGCCGTCTCCGTAGTGGCGGCGTCCCCGACGCGGGCCAGCAGGCCGCGGGCGGCTTCGCTCCGGTCGCCCAGCTCGAAGACGACCGCCGCGCGCACCGAGGCGAGCCGGGCTCCGAGGGCCGGTTCCTCTGTCAGCTCATCGGCCTCCTGGGCAAGTCGGTCCGCCTGGGCGGCGTGGCCCGCGGCGAGTGCCAGCGTGGCCGCGTCGGCCAGCCAGGAGGCGCGCTGCCGGTGGTCGGTGGCGATCCGGGCGGCATGCCGGAACAGCCCCGAGGCCGCTGCGTACGCGGTACGGCCCCGGGCCCGCTCGGCCGCCGCGGCCAGTTCCAGGGCCATCTTCTGGTCGGGTCCCGTGGCCACCGCCAGCAGATGGCGGGCGCGGCAGTCGGGGTCCTCGGCGGCCTCGGCCAGCGCCCGGTGCACGGCGATCCGGCGGGCGAGCACCGATCCCTGGTACGTCGCCGAGGCGATCAGCGGGTGCCGGAACGTGACGGTGCCGTCCATGACGTACAGCAGTCCGGTCCGCTCGGCCTCCTCCAGGTCGCCGAGGCCCACCCCCAGCAGCTCCGACGCCCGGAGCAGCAGGGGCAGATCACCGCGCCCCTCGGCCGCCGCGACGAGCATCATCAGCCGGGTGCGTTCCGGCAGTCCGCCGATCTGCGAGCGGAACCCCAAGAGCACGCGGTCCGCGACCGGAAGCGGGACGTGCTGGTGCTGCTGGTCGCGCCGCGCGGCGTCGAACTCGATGAGCGCGAGCGGGTTCCCCGCGGATTCGGTGATGATCTGGGAGCGCAGGGCAGGCGCTCGGCCCCGTGCGGCCAGCAGCCGCGAGGAGTCCTCGAAGCCCAGCCGGGACAGCCGCAGTTCGGGGATTCCCGGGGCGGCGAAGCCGTCCTCCCGGCAGGCCAGCACCATGGCCACACCCTCGGCGGACAGCCGGCGGGCGGCGAACAGCAGGGCCTCGGCCGTGGCCTGATCCAGCCACTGGGCGTCATCGACCAGGCAGAGCACCGGACCGTCCTCGGCGAGATCCGCGAGGAGGGTGAGCACCGCGAGACCGGTGAGGAAACGGTCCGGTCCGCGCTCCTGTCCGGTGCCGAGGACCGCCCGCAGGGCCGCGGCCTGCGGTGCGGGCAGGGCGTCCAGGCGTTCCTGTACCGGCCACAGGAGCTGGACCAGACCGCCGAAGGCGAGATCCGCCTCCGGCTCGACACCGGTGACCCGCAGGATGCGCAGCGCGCCGCCGCCGTTCCCCTCGTCCCGCCCTGCCGTCCCGCCGTCGTTCGCGTTGTGCTGCCCCGCCGCCCCGGCGTCGTTCCTCTTGTCCCGCCCTGCCGTCCCGGCGTCGTTCCCGTCGTCCTGCACCGCCGTCCCGGCGAGCCGGTCGAGCAGTGCCGTCTTGCCGATGCCCGCCTCGCCCCGCACCAGGAGAGCGCCACTGCGCCCGGCGCGCGCCCCGGCCACCAGCCGCTCCAGCCGCTCCTGTTCGGTGGTTCGCCCGTACAGCACCGACGTCCCCCTCCACCCGTTCGAGGACCCGCCCGCATGCCATCGGTCCACGGCCCCATGCTACTGACTCGTGCCTACGTACCCGGAGCGGTACCGCGCCCACGCAGCCGGAGCAGCACCACGCCTACGTAACTGAAGCGGCCCCGCGCCTACGTAACCGGAGCGGCCCCCTGTCTACGTAACCGGAGCAGTAGAGCCTACGGATTCGCCGCGCGAGCTCCGCTCCTACCGTCGTGATCAGAACAACCGCTGTTGATCACGATCTCTGGAGAGACCATGGACGAGCTGTTCACACCCCTGCGGCTGGGCAAGATATCCCTGCCGAACCGCCTGGTCATGGCACCGATGACCCGCAGCCGCTCCGCCGACCGCTCCGTGAACGCGCTGACCGCCGAGTACTACGCCCAGCGCGCCGGGGCGGGGCTGATCATCACCGAGGGCACCCAGCCGAGCGTGATCGGTCAGGGCTACATCGACACCCCCGGTCTGCACTCGCCGGAACAGGCCGCGGCCTGGCGGGTGGTGACCGGCGCCGTGCACGACGCGGGCGGGCGGATCTTCGTACAGCTCATGCACTCCGGCCGGGTCGGCCACCCCAGCCTCTACCCGGACGGGGCCCTTCCGCTGGCGCCCTCGGCCATCGCCACCGGCAGGCAGATGTACACCCCCGGCGGCAAGCTGGACCACCCCGTGCCGCGCGAGATGACCCTGGAGGACATCGCGCGGACGGTGGAGGACTTCGTCGCCGCCGCCAAGTACGCGGTGGACGCCGGGTTCGACGGGGTGGAGCTGCACGGGGCCAACGGCTATCTGATCCAGCAGTTCCTGGCCGACGGCTCCAACCACCGCACCGATGTGTACGGCGGCTCGGTGGAGAACCGGGTGCGGTTCGCCGACGAGGTGGCGCGGGCGGTCGGCGACGCGATCGGGCCCGAGCGGGTGGGCATCCGCCTCTCCCCCGGTTCCACCAGCGAGGGCGTCGGCGAGAGCGACCCGGCCGGGCTGTACCGCACGCTGATCCGCACGCTGGCTCCGTACAACCTCGCTTACGTGCACATCATGGAGTTCGGCCACCGCGAGGTCACCGAGCTGATCCGGGCCGAATGGCCGGGCACGCTGATCCTCAACCCGCACCGGACCGGTACGGAGGCCTCCGTGACCGCCGAAGCCGCGCTGGAGGTCCTGCGGGACGGCCTCGCCGACGCGGTCAGCCTCGGTTCGCTCTGGCTCGCCAACCCGGACCTGGACCGGCGCATCCGGGTCGGCGGCCCGTTCAACGAGGCGGACCCGACCACCTTCTACGGCGGCGACCACCGCGGCTACACGGACTACCCGACGCTGTCCGCCTGACCTGATGACGGCCCGGCACACCGGGCGGTGCCGGTGTGCCGGGACCGCGCAGACACAACACCGCCCGCCCCCTCCCCCTCCCTCACACTGGAGAACTGATGAGTGACTCCCTCGCGGGGCCGGGCGCCGCCCGCCCCGCGGACGCGGATTCCCGGGCGCCGGGCGGCGCCCGTATCCCCACCTACTGGCTGGGGTTGATGGCAGGCCCGCTCTCGTTCGGTATCGCCGGGCCCGCCCTGATCCTGGAGGACATCGCCTGGGACCTGTCCACCTCCACCTCCACCGTCACCTGGGGCGTGACCGCCTTCGGCTGGGGCATCGCGGTGGGCACGCCCCTGATGACCGGGCTGCTGCGGCACCGCGGGGCACGGGCCGCGCTCAGCGCCTGCGGAGCGCTGGTACTGCTCGGCGCCCTCCTGGTCCTCACCGTGCCGCTGCTGCCGGCCGTCATCATCGGCTGCGCGCTCCAGGCGCTCGGCACCGCCGGGCTGACGTCCATCGCGATGAGCCTGACGGACTCCGCCCGCTCGATGGGCTTCGTCACCGCCTCGCTGGCGGTGGTCGGCTCCACCGCCCCGCTGGCCGGTTCGCTGGTCAACGACGCGCTCAACTGGCAGGCGACCCTTGCCCTGCCCGCGATCAGCCTGATCGGTCTGCTCGTGGTCATCCGGCGGGTCTCCAGCAGGCCGACCTCTACCGCCGCCTTCGACGGGATCGGCGCGGTGCTGCTCACGGCGGTGGTCACGGCACTGGTCTTCGTCCCCCACTACCCGCCGGTCGCCGGGATCCTCTCGGTGCTGACGGTGGGTGCGCTCCTGTGGCATCTGCGGCGCAGGCCGCAGGGGTTCGTACCGGCGGTGGTGGTGCGCAGCCCCGTCTTCCTGCTCTCCTCGGCCCTGGCGTTCCTGCTCGCGGCGGTCAACTTCGGGATGGTGTTCGCGGTCCCGGAAGCCCTCTCCGACCACACCTCCTGGTCGAGCGGCCGGATCGGAGCGGCCATGCTCTGGCCCCTGCTGCTGGGCGGTGCGCTGTCGTGGGTGGTGGTCGCCCTCTCGGCGAAGGTCGGCCGGCAGCCGGTCGTCATCACCCTGGTCGCCCTGAGCATCGCCGGGGTGGCGCTGGCCTCGCTGAGCGTCGTGGCGGTGCTCCTGCTGTTCGCCCAGGCCCTCGCCTCGATCGCGGCGGCCTCCGGCCAGGGCGTCTTCGCGGTGCACTCCACCGGGGCCGTGCCGGAGGAGGAACGCCCGGCGGCGATCGGGCTGTTCAACCTCTGCTACCTGCTCGGCGCGGCCTTCGGACCGGCGGTCGTCTCGCTGCTGTAGGCCGCCCGGGGCTGTCGCCCACGTACGGTTCGCACGGGAGCACCCGGCCCTGTTCCGGGCGGTGTTCGCGGAGCCCTGCGACCCCACCAGTGAGAAACGGGTCCGTCCGGGCCGGTGTGCGCCTTACTGTCGTTCCACGGATGGCAACCGGGTGGTGACACCCGGTCAGGCAGTGGGAGGGGATCCAACGATGGTCCATGCCCGTACGTACCCTTTGTGGCGGGATCTCGCGATGAGCGAGAGCCTTCCCGAGGAAGCTCTCAAGACGGTGATCGACGCCCTGTGCCTCCCGGCGGGGCGACGCCCGCACCACTTCGACTCCCGGGACGAACAGTGGCGGGAGGAGGCGTTGCGGGCCGCGCTGCCCGCGCTGCTGGCCCGCACGTCCGCCAAGCGGCTTCGGGGCCGGCTCCTGGCGCAGGCCGACGAGACCTTGATCGGCTCCCTGGCGGTCGCGGGCACGGTGACCGTCGCCGACCTGCCCGCCATCCTGCGTACCCGCCGGGTCTGGGCCGGGCTCGTCACCGGACTGGCGCGGCACCCGGAACAGGTGGGGGCGGCCATCGCCCTGCTGCCCCGCCTCACCGCCGGGGAACTGGAGCAGGTCGTCCGGGACTGGGACCCCGGCCGCTACACCCGCGGGAAAGGGGACGCACCGGCTCCGCCGATTCCGCGGTCCCTCTTCGACGCCGTACTGGAAGCCTCCCTCGCTCCTCTCGCGGCGTTCCTGCTGCTCCCCCGGCGTGAAGAGGGCTGGGAGACCGTGCCCTCCTTCTCCGACGACTGGTCGCTGGAGCTGGGCGGCCATACCGGCTGGGCGATGCTGGCCAGGTGCCCCGAGCGGTGGGCGGAGCTCGTCGCACACCCCACGCTCGGGGCCGCCGTCCGTCATCTGCTGCTGGACCGGGCGGAGATCCAGGCGCGCGAAGACGCATGGGTCCACTCCGCCACCGGTTCCCATCTTGGTGAAGAGAAGCCCTCCGCCGCGGAGGGCCCTGCACCCGCGCTCAGCGAGGAGCTGCTGCTCGCCTGTCTTCCGGCGCTGTGCCTGCCCGAGCTGTCCGAACTGCCCGACCCGGCGGCGACCGCCCGCAGGACCCTGCACCACATCGCCGACCGGGTCCGGAACAATCCGCGCCTGGCCGAGCTCGCCACCGGTCAGCTGCGCGCCGCCGCCGATGCCCTCGTACGCCGCGGCCGGCTGTTGGGCCCGGCCGAGAAGCGGGACGACGACTACGCGTTCGACAACCGCGTCCTGCGCCTCGCCCAGGACCTGGCGCTCCTCGGCGCCGACCCCGGGCACCTGGCCGAGGTGTGTGTCCAGGTGGCCGCCCTGGGTCAGCCGGCCGTCGTCTCCCCCGCGCCGAGCCCGGTTCTCCTCCGCGTGTTCGGTGACGACACCGACCGGGACCGTCCTGCCGCCCTCCTGGAGCGCCACTCCGAGCACCGCCGGGTCCAGGCGCTGGCCGCCCTCGCGGCCAATCCGCACACCCCGCACGCCGCCGTCCGTGCCGCTCTCGCCGGCCTGCACCCCGCCGAGCTGGCCTGGATCGCCGAGAAGGCCGAGGGCCCCGACTGGTTCCTGCGTGCGGCGGCGGCCGTACCGGTCGAGGACGAGGAGGACGGTGTGCTGCGGCTGCTGACCGACGACGAGCTCGACCGGTATCCCGACCCGGCTGCCGTCCTGCAGTCCTGGCTGGACTCCCCCGCGCTCGACGAGACCCTCTCCCGCTCCGAGATCCACCGGGCCCTCATCAAGTCCCGTCACCGCACGCTCGACCACCTGCTCCAGCTCCCGGCCGATGAGGTCCTCTCCGACCATGAGCCGGGGGTCGCGCTGCCGATCCTGCTGGACCACTGCGGGCGCAGCGGCGACCGGTGGGCGGCCCTCGCCACCGCCATGACGTTCGCGTACGACGAGGAGAAGATCACCCTCGGCGAACTGCTCGACTCCCTGGACGGCACCCTCAGTCCCGGTACGTCCCCAGCGGCCGCCATGAAGGGCACTCCGTAACCGGCCTCTCCGAAACCGGCCTCTCCGACCCGGAGGCTGGGGCAGACGCCCGGTCCCGGCGGACCGGTCCCCGGTCTCGGCCGGTGGGGAAGACTGGGCCCATGAGAGACATCGTTTTCACGCGCCGGAGCGGCTGGATCCCGAACGTGATCCGCGAGGACGGTGAACTGAAGCTGATGCTGGGGGCCGGGGCCGACGCCAACCACGAGCCGCGCACGTTCACGTTCCCGATCGGGGAAGCCCATCTCGCGGTGATCCAGGAGCATCTGGACAGACACCTGCTGCTGTGGAGTGCGGTCCTTCCGCTGTGCGACGCCGCCGGGACCCGGGGCCGGCTCGACGAGAGCGCCGCTGTCGCGCTCCTGGACCCGGTCCTCCTCTCCGCGACCGCGGACGTCGACGCGCTCTTCCGGCGCATCCCGTGGGACAGGGGCCGGCTCATCGCCCACGGGGCCGACATCGATCTGCTCGAACGCGGTCAGGTCTGCGCGGCCCTGCGCGCGGCAACCGAGACGTCCGACGGGAAACGGGCTCAGGAGTACCACGCGCACCGCCGTCGTGCCGAGCGCGGAGTGGTGCTCGGTCCACTCGGGGCCGCGGTTCTGCAGTACACGGGCCAGTACCCGCACGGCTCGACGGTTCCGCGACGGATGCCCGATGCCGTCGAACCCGCGCTGCTGCCCGAGGTCGTACGGGTTGTCGCCATCGCGGAGCAGGCGTGTGCCGGGATGCGGATCGGCCGCGATCCACGGCGGGGGAAACGTGCCACGGACAAGCGCGACTGGGACCGGATGGCGACGGCGGTCGAAGCCGCCGTGCGCCGTGCGCGGCCCGAGCTCGCCGATGACGCGGTGCGCAGCGTGAGCTTCCTGATGTGCTCGGAGGCCGCGGGCCGCTCCAGGAGCGCGCCCATCGAGGACGACGAGGCGGATGCCGACGACCTCGCCGCATTCGGCGGGGACGCGAGGAAGACGGCCCTGTCCTTCACCGACGACAAGGACGTCGAGAAGAAGTGGGTCCGGGAACATCCCCGCACCGCCACCACGGAGTTCTGGGAGTTCGTCGGCGATCGCTCGGCGGCGGACAACGAAGTGTTCACCATCGAGGACGAGGAGATGGGCGAAGGGATCCAGCTCCACTTCTACGCGGACTCCATCGCCCGGGTCACGACGGTGCGGGAGGGCGAGGGCGGGGCGGATCCGGAGTACCGGGTCGAGTACAGCCTCGTCGACGGGATCGGCGGGTACCGGAAGCTGGTGCGTGCCTTCGTCCTCGGCGGCTGCGCCGCACTCGGACAGTACGGCCCCTGGTTTTCGGACGCCGCCGAGTTCGAGCGCGCGCGTCGGCGGCGCGACGCCGAGTAGTGGTGGTCCGCTCCCCCGGCCTCCCACCGCCTGAGTGCACGGGCCGTCAGTGGTCCGGGCGCCCGCCCCGGCGCGGTGTGCGGGTGCACCAGCCGATGATCGTGGCGTTGACAGCCGCTCCGACGGCGATGGCGATGGCGATGGCGATGGCGAACACGACGCCGTTGTCCGGCAGCACGAGGAACAGGAAACTGACGGGGGCGGTGGCGAGGAACGGAATGACGGCTGCCATCGACTCGGCCGGTGATGATGCGGGTGGCGGCCATGCCGTCCAGTTGAGGCATGCGTACGTCCATGATGATGACGTCGGGAGCCAGTTCCTCGGCGAGCCGTACGGCGGAGACACCGTCGGCGGTCTCGCCGACGACCGTCATGTCCTCCTCGGCGTCGATCACGGCGGCGAATCCACCTCGGTCTCGCTCAAGGCGAAGCTCACCGACAAGCGGGGCAACACCTACCAGGTCACCATCGTGAAGGCGTACCTGCTCAGATAACCGGCCCTGACGGCCACTCACCAGCGCAGACCGAGTCCCGCCCGGGGAGTCGCCCGGTCGGGACCTGTCGTTCGGACTCAGCCCCGGTACGTCTCCAGCAGCCGCAGCCACACCTCGCTGATCGTCGGATACGCCGGAACCGCGTGCCACAGCCGGTCGATGGGAACCTCTCCCGCCACCGCGACCGTCGCCGAGTGCAGGAGTTCGCCGATGCCGGGGCCGACGAACGTGACGCCGAGCAGGGTCTCGCGGTCCAGGTCCACGACCATCCGGGCGCGGCCCTTGTAGCCGTCGGCGTAGAGGGCGGAGCCGGCGACCGAGGCGAGGTCGTAGTCGACGGCGCGCACGCGCCTGCCGGTGCGTTCGGCCTCGGCGAGGGTGAGGCCGACGGATGCGGCCTCGGGGTCGGTGAAGACGACCTGGGGGACGGCCGCGTGGTCGGCGGTGGCCGCGTAAGGCCTCCAGGGGGCCGTGTCCAGGTCCGCGTCGCGGGCGCGGGCGGCGATCGCGGCGCCCGCGATACGGGCCTGGTACTTGCCCTGGTGGGTGAGGAGCGCGCGGTGGTTGACGTCGCCGACCGCGTACAGCCAGTCCGTGCCCTCGACGCGGCAGCTGTCGTCCACCGTGAGCCAGGAGCCGGGCTCCAGGCCGACCGTCTCCAGGCCCAGGTCGTCGGTGCGGGGTGCGCGGCCGGTGGCGAAGAGGATCTCGTCGGCCTCGATCCGGGTGCCGTCGTCCAGTTCCACGGTGACCGGGCCGTCCGGTGCGGGGCGGTGCACGGCGGTCGCGGAGACTCCCGTACGGATGGTGGCTCCGGCCTCCGTCAGCGCCTCGGCCACCAGCTCGCCCACGAAGGGCTCCATCTTCGGGAGCAGGCCTCCGCCCCGGACCAGCAGCGTCACCTGGGCGCCCAGCGCCTGCCAGGCGGTCGCCATCTCCACGCCGACCACTCCCCCGCCGACCACCACGAGCCGGCCGGGCACCTCCTTGGCGCTGGTGGCCTCGCGGCTGGTCCAGGGGCGGGCCTCCGCGATGCCGGGGAGGGCGGGGACGACGGCCCTGGTGCCGGTGCACACGGCGACGGCGTGGCGCGCGGTGAGGCGGTGCTCCGTGCCGTCGGGGGCGGTGACGGTGACCGCGCGGGGGCCGGTGAGGCGCCCCGTACCCCGGTGGATGTCGGCGCCGGTACCCTCCAGCCAGTCGGCCTGCCCCTCGTCCTTCCAGTGGCTCGTCATCTCGTCCCGCCGGGCGAGGACCGCCGCCGCGTCCAGGGGCCCCTGCACGGCGCCGCTCAGACCCGGGACGCGGCGGGCGTCGGCGCGGGCGACCACGGGGCGCAGGAGGGCCTTGCTCGGCATGCAGGCCCAGTACGAGCATTCGCCGCCGATCAGCTCGGACTCCACCACGGCCGCGCTCAGCCCCGCCGCGCGGGCCCGGTCGGCCACGTTCTCCCCCACCGGACCCGCACCGATGACCACCACGTCGTACTCGGAAGCATCCACTGTGTCTGTCATGGAAACAGTGTCGTCGCGCGTGTGCGCCCCGGCCACATGGGCAGGCGGAATACCGCACGTGCAGTCACCGTTGTGCCGGACAGGTCCGAACGGGCACAGGAAGAGGTATCTGGAGTATGAGCACCGTCGAGCTCACCAAGGAAAACTTCGATCAGGTCGTCAGTGACAACGAATTCGTCCTGATCGACTTCTGGGCTTCCTGGTGCGGCCCCTGCCGACAGTTCGCGCCGGTCTACGACTCGGCGTCCGAGCGCCACCCCGACCTGGTCTTCGCGAAGGTCGACACGGAGGCGCAGCAGGAGCTGGCCGCCGCCTTCGAGATCCGGTCCATTCCCACGCTGATGATCGTCCGGGACAACGTGGCGGTGTTCTCGCAGCCTGGTGCCCTGCCCGAGGCGGCCCTGGAGGACGTCATCGGCCAGGCCCGGAACCTGGACATGGACGAGGTGCGCAAGTCCGTCGAGGAGCAGAAGCGGGCGGCGGAGGCCGGGCAGGGGCAGCCGGAGCCTCAGTAGCCGCCCGTTCCGGCGCACGGCGCGAGCGCGCCCAGGGCCCCGGCCATCCGGCAC
>NZ_JBHYVE010000025.1:0-136667 GCF_042750035.1 Streptomyces sp. NPDC059452 | reverse complement strand
CCTGGCCCTGACCCTGTGGCGCGGCTGCGTCGAGCAGCGGGGAAGGAACGTGCTGGGGCATGGGCGCTCCAACTCGGCTCGGTGTGCTGGGGACGAGGGGCGGGGGCTGGGAGAACACGGAGAAGGGATGAAGAGAGGCGAGGGTGGATGAGAGGTGATGAGAAGGGGCGAGCGGGGCGAAAAGGGGAGGGGCCCTGATGGTGCGGAGCGGGTTCGAACGGGTGAATGAAACGGGGCTGTGACGTGCGAGAACAAGGGAAGAACGAGACCGGGGGCCGTGCTTTGGTGGGGATAGACAGTTTTCGCCACGGTTACCCGCCCGGCTACTCACCGGTGCGACAACTTGCCGGTAACTCAGGTGGGCAAGTTCGTCATCATGTGAGTATTCGGGGCCTCCGGCTCCGTTCGACGCCCCCGGATGATGAGTACGAGACCCACCGTCGCGAGCACGAGACCCGCTCCGACCGCGCCGGCCGGCGCGGTCCCGGAGAGCAGCGCCAGCCGGTCACTGTCCGCCGACGCGAGCTGGACCTGCTTCTTCTGGGTCGCCTTGGTGAACTCGACCCGCTCGCTCTCCAGCAGCGTGACGGCGTCCTTCGAGGAGCCCGGGGCGCGCAGCGTCTTCTTCGGGCCGATCGCGGCGTTGATGATGCGCCCGGTCCGCCGGTCCACGACCAGCTCGATGCCGCTGTTGGAGTACCACTCCTCGGCGAGGATCTGGGGCGAGCCGGGCTTGCCGACGAGCACGCCGGGCACCTGCCGCTCCCCGGTCCGGGTCGGCTCGACCGTGCCCTTGAAGAGGTACCCCTCGTACCCCTGGACCTTCTGCTTGCCGGCGTAGTCGAGCTGGACGACCCCGCCGAGGGTGCCGTCCCACCAGCGGTAGGCGCGTCTTTCGACATCGAAGGGGAACTTGAGATACGCCTCGCCGTCGAAGACCGGGGTCTCCTTGCAGCAGTGCACCGGTTCGTTGGTGTACCGGTCGGTCACCCAGCGCTCCAGGGTCCACTGGAGGGCGTCGCGCGGGTCGGAGGCGGGCAGGGTCTCGTCGCGGTCCACCGACGTGGACACGTCCCACACGGCGTGGCCGCTCTTCAGGCCCTCGGCCACGTCCCCGCGCACCTGGCGCGTGATCGTGATCTTCTTGCCCGTGAGCGTCTTCACCTCGCCGGTGTCGAAGTAGCTGCCGGTCCCGGTGAAGACCGTGGTCGTGTCGATGTCGATGGGGGTGCGCTTGGCCTGCGGCTGGACGTACCAGACGAGCAGCGGCGCGAGGACGAGCAGAAAGACCCCTGCACCCAGCAGGAAAAGTGACAGAGGTGAAGCATTGCGGTGCATCCGGGCACTCCTGAGTCGAATCTCTTCGCGGGAGGTGCACGGGCCCCGGGCCGGTCAGCCCTTGATTCGCGTGAACAGTAGGCAAGCCCTTGACGGGATGTCAATGGACTGTCGACACTGTGTTCCAGCCGGAGGGGCCCGGCTTCACGGAGTGGGGATCGACTCCAGCAAGGAGCTGAACCCGACCATGCGCAGATTCATCGCCGCCGCCGCCACCTCCCTGGTGGCCGCCGCGCTCGCCGTCGGTGCCGCCGTCGGCATCGTGGCCCTGCTCGACGCCACGCCCGAGCAGCCCAATACACCGCTGATCAGCTACGAGACCGCGTCGGCGGGCTCGTGAAGTCTCACGCCTGGCAGGAGGTGCCCCGGTCGAAGGTGGAGCGGTTCGCCTCCATCGCCCTGGCCGAGGCGCCGGAGATCGCCCAGAAGATCCTCACCGAGATCCGGCAGGACTACCCCTACCTCCAGCTCGTCGAGGACGAGTCCGGCGAGCCGATGGCGCTCGTCGGCATCCGCCGGGCCATCGAGGGCTTCGTACGCCACCTCGCCTCCGGCGCCGCCGACCCCCGGGTGCCGCCGGAGGTGTTCCAGGAGTTCGGCCGGGGCGAGGGGCTGCACGGCCGCAGCCTCGACTCGCTCCAGGCCGTCTACCGGCTCGGGGTCCGCCTCACCTGGCGCAGGTTCGCCGAGATCGGCCAGCAGGTCGACATCGCCGCCCCCGCCATGTACGAGCTCGCCGAATCGGGATTCGAGTATCTGGACGGGCTCGTGGAACAGTCGGTACTGGGCTATGCGGAAGCCGCGGCCCGCCGCGCCAGCGAGCGGCTGCGTCTCCAGCGTCAGCTGATCGACCTCCTGCTGGTGGAGCCCCGCGGCGATTCGGCGCGGACGCTCGCCGAGCGGGCGGCCCGGGTCGGCTGGGAGCTGCCGGAGACCATCGCGGTGGGTGTGCTGATGCGCCCCGCCCGGGAGGCCGTGGCCCCGGCGGTGGGACAGGGGATCCTGCTGGAGATGGAGAGCGAGCAGCCGCGCATCGTCATCCCCGACCCGGAGACGGCGGGCCGGGCGGAGACCCTGCGCCGGGCCACCGCCGGCTGGTCCGGCGCGATCGGCCCGCCGGTGCCGCTGGCCGCCGCGGCGACCTCCCTGCGCTGGGCGGAGACCGCCGTCCAGCTGATCAAGAAGAACCTGCTGCCCCAGGGCGAGGTACTGCACTGCACCGAGCGCACGGAGGAGCTGGTGCTGCTGCCGTCCCGGGAGCTGATCGACGCGGCCGCCCGCCGCTGCCTCGCCCCGCTGGACGGCCTGGGCCCGACCGCCGCACGGCGGCTGGCCGAGACCCTCCTCGCCTGGATCGAGACGCCCGGCGGAGCGCCCGAGGTGGCCCAGCGGCTCGGCGTCCACCCGCAGACCGCCCGCTACCGGCTGCGGCAGATCCGCGAGCTGTGGGGCGACGCGATCGACGACCCCGACCAGCGCTTCGAGATGCTGCTGGTGCTCCGCTCGCAGCGGCTGAGGGGAGCGTCGGCCCAGGGAGAGGCGTAATCCCCCTGGGCCGACGCGGGCTCATGGTGCGGGCTCAGACCGGGGTGACGTACGCCCCGGCGATCCCGCCGTCCACCAGGAAGTCCGTCGCGTTGACGAACGAGGAGTCGTCGCTCGCCAGGAAGGCCACGGCGGCGGCGATCTCGGTCGGCTCGGCGAACCGCCCCACCGGGATGTGCACCAGCCGCCGCGCCGCCCGCTCCGGGTCCTTGGCGAAGAGCTCCTGGAGCAGCGGGGTGTTGACCGGCCCCGGGCAGAGCGCGTTGACGCGGATGCCGTCGCGGGCGAACTGCACCCCCAGCTCACGGGACATGGCCAGCACCCCGCCCTTGGACGCGGTGTACGAGATCTGCGAGGTCGCCGCCCCCATCCGGGCCACGAACGAGGCCGTGTTGATGATGGAGCCCTTGCCCTGGCCGCGCATGTAGGGGATGGCGGCCTTGCAGCAGAGGTAGACGGAGGTCAGGTTGACCTCCTGGACCCGGCGCCAGGCGTCGAGACCGGTCTCCAGGATGGAGTCGTCGTCGGGCGGCGAGATCCCCGCGTTGTTGAACGCGATGTCGACCGAACCGTAGGTGTCGAATGCGGCCTTGAAGAGGGCGTCGACCTGTTCGGCGTCGGTGACGTCCGTACGGACGAAGAGTCCGCGGGCCTCCTCGGCGGCGGCCTTGCCGCGCTCCTCGTCCACATCGGCGCAGACGACATGGGCGCCCTCGGCGGCCAGCCGCCGCACGGCGGCCAGGCCGATGCCGCTGCCGGCTCCGGTGACGACGGCGGTGCGGCCGACCAGGCGGCGGCAGACGGAAGAAGTGTCGGTCATGGTGCTCAGGCCTCCGTGCTGATGAAGATGTTCTTGGTCTCGGTGAAGGCGGCCAGGGCGTCGGGCCCGAGCTCGCGGCCCAGCCCCGACTGCTTGTAGCCGCCGAAGGGGGTCGAATAGCGCACGCTGGAGTGCGAGTTGACGGAGAGGTTGCCCGCCCGCAGCCCCTGGCCGACGCGGAGCGCCCGCCCGATGTCCCGGCTCCAGACGGACCCGGCCAGCCCGTAGTCGGTGTCGTTCGCCAGCCGCAGGGCGTCCTCCTCGCCGTCGAACGGCAGGACCACGGCGACCGGCCCGAAGACCTCCTCGACGGCCACCGGGGCATCGGCCGCCACCCCGGCGAGCACGGTCGGCGGATACCAGAACCCGGGCCCCTCGGGGGAGTTGCCGAGGATGGCCCGTACGCCGTCGGCAGCGCGGTCCCCGTCGACGAAGCCCCGCACCCGCTCCAGCTGGAGGGCCGAGATGAGCGGGCCCATCTGCGTCTTCTCGTCGGCCGGGTCGCCCACCACCACGGCGGCGAGCGCCGGGGCGAGCAGGTCGAGGAAACGGTCGTACACGGACCGCTCCACCAGGATCCGGGTCCGGGCGCAGCAGTCCTGGCCCGCGTTGTCCAGGAAGGACATCGGGGCGGCCGCGGCGGCGGCCTCGACATCGGCGTCGGCGAAGACGATGTTGGGGCTCTTGCCGCCGAGTTCGAGGGTGAGGCGCTTCACGCGCTCGGCGCACCGGGTCATGATGTGCTTCCCGGTCCGGGTGGAACCGGTGAACACGATCTTCGCGACGCCCGGATGCTCCACCAGCGCGCTCCCGGCCACCGGCCCCTCACCGGGCAGCACCTGGAACAGCCCCTCGGGAAGCCCTGCCTCCAGGGCGAGTTCGGCCAGCCGGAGAGCGGTCAGCGGGGTCGTCTCGGCGGGCTTGAGGAGTACGGCGTTGCCCGCCGCGAGCGCCGGGGCCAGACCCCAGGCGGCGATGGGCATCGGGAAGTTCCAGGGCGCGATGACGCCGATGACGCCGAGCGGCTCCAGGACCGTGAAGTCGATACCGCCCGCCACCGGGATCTGCCGACCGAGCAGCCGCTCCGCGCCGCCCGCGCTGTAGTCGAGGAGGTCGCGGACGTTGCCCGCCTCCCAGCGGGCGTTGCCGATGGTGTGCCCGGCCTCCCGCACCTCCAACCGGGCGAGTTCCTCGATGTGTTCGTCGACGACGGCGGCGAAGCGGCGCAGCAGCCTGGCCCGGTCGGCGGGTGCGGCGGCGGCCCAGGGGCGCTGCGCGGCGGTGGCGCGGACGACGGCCGCGGCCACGTCCGCCGGGGAGGCGGCGGGCACGGTGGCGATGACCTCGGCGGTCGCCGGGTTCAGGACATCCAGGGCGGACGCCGCGGGGTGCTGTGACACGTAACGGACCTCGATCGGGGGGAGCTGGTGGTGATCTTCCGGCTGGCGGAGCTGCGCCCCGGCGGTCAGAGGCGTTCGAAGGAGCGGCGCAGCTCCCAGTCGGTCACCGCGGAGTCGTACGCGGCGAGTTCGACCTTCGCCATGTTCAGGTAGTGCGCGACGACCTCCTCGCCGAACGCCTCCTTGGCGATGGGGCTGGCCTCCCACAGCTCGGCCGCCTCGCGCAGGGTGGTCGGCACCTGGTCGTACGGGCCCGTGTAGGCGTTGCCCGTACAGGCATCCGGCAGCGGCAGCCGGTGCTCGACCCCGTACAGACCGGCGGCGACCAGCCCGGCCACGGCCAGATGCGGGTTGACGTCCCCGCCGGGCAGCCGGTTCTCGAAGCGCGTCGAGCGGCCGTGGCCGACGACCCGCAGGGCGCAGGTGCGGTTGTCGACGCCCCAGGCGACGGCGGTGGGGGCGAAGGAGCCGGGCTGGAAGCGTTTGTAGGAGTTGATGTTGGGCGCGTAGAGGAGGGAGAAGTCGCGCAGGGCGGCGAGCTGACCGGCCAGGAAGTGGCGCATCAGCTCCGACATGCCGTCCGGCCCGTCGCCCGCCATCACGTTCTCACCGTTCTCATCGGTGAGGGAGAGATGGATGTGACAGGAGTTGCCCTCGCGCTCGTCGTACTTGGCCATGAAGGTCAGCGAGACACCTTCCTGGGCCGCGATCTCCTTGGCGCCGGTCTTGTAGACGGCGTGCTGGTCGCAGGTGGTCAGCGCCTCGTCGTAACGGAAGACGATCTCGTGCTGGCCGGGATTGCACTCGCCCTTGGCGGACTCCACGGTCAGCCCGGCCTGCTGCATCTCGTTGCGGATGCGGCGCAGCAGCGGCTCGATACGGCCGGTGCCGAGGATCGAGTAGTCGATGTTGTACTGGTTGGCCGGGGTCAGCCCCCGGTAGTCGCGGTCCCAGGCCTCCTCGTAACTGTCCCGGAAGACGATGAACTCCAGCTCCGTGCCGACCTGCGCCGTGTAGCCGAGCGCGGCCAGCCGGTCGAGCTGGCGGCGCAGGATCTGGCGTGGCGCGGCCACCACCGGACTGCGGTCGTGCCAGGCGAGATCGGCGATCACCAGGGCGGTGCCCTCGTGCCAGGGGACCGGGCGGAGCGTGGCGGGGTCGGGGACCATGCCGAAGTCGCCGTAGCCGTTCTCCCACGACGACATCGCGTAACCGTCGACGGTCCGCATCTCGGTGTCCACGGCCAGCAGGTAGTTGCAGCCCTCGGTACCGTGCTCCAGCACCTCGTCGAGGAAGAACCCGGCTGCGAACCGCTTCCCCTGGAGCCGGCCCTGCATATCGGGAAAGGCCAGCACCACGGTGTCTATCGACCCGTCCGCGACGCGGGCACGGAGCTCGTCGACGGTGAGCGGGGGTGTGCGGTCTGCCACGGGATTCCTCCTTGGGTGAACCGGGAGGCTTAAGGTATGACAGAGAACCATTGCTTGGGAAGGGAATCCGCGAATGGTCACCAGCAGGAGATCGGACGGCACCCGTCCGGCGGCAGCGGAGAACGCCCCCGAGGCCGGCGACGAGCCGGTGGCCGGGGAGTCGGGGGACACCGGCCCCGGCCCGCTCTCCTCCGTCCTGCGGCCCGTCCGTGCGGGCAACGGCTTCGAGGAGACCCTGGAGCAGGTCCTGCAACTGCTCCGCCTCGGCCTGGTCCCGCCCGGCGACCGGCTGCCCTCCGAGCGTGAACTCGCCCAGCACCTGGGCGTCAGCCGGGTGACCCTGCGCGAGGTGCTCAAGGTCCTCCAGGACCAGGGCATGGTCGAGAGCCGGCGCGGCCGCTACGGCGGAACGTTCGTCCTGCCGCGCGCGAACGCCGCCGACGGCAGCGACGAACTGCTGCGCCGGGTGGCCGCCGTCGATGTGGAGGACACCCTGCGCTTCCGCGAGGTGCTGGAGACCGGGGCCGCCGGGCTCTGCGCCGACGGGCTCGCCGCGGACGGGGCGGACCGGCTGCGCGCGGCCCTGGAGGCCACCCAGGGCGCCCGGCTGGAGGACTACCGCCGCCAGGACACCCTGCTCCACCTCACCCTCGCCGAACTCTCCGGCTCCCGCTCGCTCGCCGCCCAGTACGCCTCCGTACGCGCCACCCTGAACGAGCTGCTGGACTGCATCCCCCTGCTGGTGCGCAACCTGGAGCACTCCCAGCAGCAGCACACGGCCGTCGTGGAGGCGGTGCTCGACCGGGACGCGGAGGCGGCGCGCGAGATGATGCGCGAACACTGCGCCGGTACGGCGGCGCTGCTGCGCGGCTTCCTGGCCTGACCGGCCCCCGCGCGGTGGATTCCGTAACCACTCTTTAACGCAGGCCCCTTGCCATTCCCGCCGCCGTTCCACAAAGGTGTGCCGACGAACCTTTGAGCGACGGAATTCCGTCGGCGGAGTCGACACACGTCTGGAGCACCTCATGGCTCAGGGAACCGAAACACCCGTCGGACCACCCGGTGAAGCGCGCCCGGGGGCGTCCGGCACGGCCGCGTACCTGCACCGCCGGACCCTGCGCAGGGGCAGCGCCGGCTGGCTGCTGCTGACCGGCCTCGGCGTCGCCTACGTCGTCTCCGGCGACTTCTCCGGCTGGAACATCGGCCTCTCCAAGGGCGGCTTCGGCGGGCTCGCGGTGGCCATGCTCCTGATGGGCGTCATGTACGCCTGCCTGGTCTTCGCCCTGGCCGAACTCTCCGCCATCCTGCCCACGGCGGGCGGGGGTTACGGCTTCGCCCGGCGCGCGCTCGGCACCTGGGGCGGCTTCCTCACCGGCACAGCCATCCTCATCGAGTACATCCTCGCCCCCGCCGCCATCTCCCTCTTCATCGGCGACTACGTCGAATCGCTCGGCCTGTTCGGACTGACATCCGGCTGGCCGGTCTATCTCGCCTGCTTCGCGCTCTTCATCGGCATCCACCTCTGGGGCGTCGGCGAGGCGCTCCGCTTCAGCCTGGTCGTGACCGCCATCGCGGTGGCCGCCCTGCTCATCTTCGCCATCGGCGCCTTCACCGAGTTCGACGCGGGCCGCCTCAACGACATCCCGGCCGACCCCACCGCCTTCGGCTCCAACTCCTGGCTGCCGTACGGGCTCCTCGGCATCTGGGCGGCCTTCCCGTTCGGCATGTGGTTCTTCCTCGGGGTGGAAGGCGTACCGCTCGCCGCCGAGGAGGCCAAGGACCCGGTCCGCTCGATGCCGAAGGCCCTGGCCATCTCGCTCGCCGTCCTGGTCTTCCTGGCCCTCATCACCTTCGTCTCCGCCACCGGGGCCCAGGGCGCCAACGCCATCAAGGAGGCCGGGAACCCCCTCGTGGTCGCCCTCCAGGGCAGCGGCGAGCCGACCGTCCTGAGCCGCTTCGTCAACTACGCGGGCCTCGCGGGCCTGGTGGCCTCCTTCTTCTCCCTCATCTTCGCCGGCTCCCGCCAGCTCTTCGCCCTCTCCCGGGCCGGCTACCTGCCGCGCTTCCTCTCCCTCACCAACCGCCGCAAGTCCCCCTACCTCGGCCTGCTGATCCCCGGCGTCATCGGCTTCACCCTGGCCGCCTGGAGCGGCAACGGCGGCCGGATGCTGAACGTCGCCGTCTTCGGCGCCACCATCAGCTACGCCCTGATGGCCCTCTCCCACATCGTGCTGCGCCGCCGTGAGCCGGAGCTGCCCCGCCCCTACCGCACCCCCGGCGGCGCGCGCACCTCGTCGGTCGCCTTCGTTCTGGCATGCTCGGCGCTGGTGGCGACCTTCCTGGTGGACCGGGACGCGGCGTTCATCGCACTCGGTGTGTACGCGGTGGCGCTCGCCTACTTCGCCTTCTACAGCCGCCACCGGCTGGTCGCGGCGGCCCCGGAGGAGGAGTTCGCCGCACTCGCGGCGGCGGAGGCGGAGCTCAAGCGCGGCTGACCGTCACGACCCGCGCCCCCCTCGATTCCGTAACGAGACAACCGCCCGCCCGCGCCCCCGCCCCGTCACCGGACAACCCAAGGAGCCGTCCCATGTCCCGGCCCGTCATCGGCATCAGCACCTACCAGGACCCGGCCCGCTGGGGCGTCTGGGAGATGCCCGCCGTGCTCCTGCCCGCCGCCTACCCACGCCTCGTCCGGGCGGCGGGCGGACTCGCGGTGCTGCTGCCGCCGGACGAGGCCGCGGACGCGGCCCGGGAGACCGTGGCCGCCCTGGACGGGGTGGTGATCGCCGGGGGAGCGGACGTCGAACCCGTACGGTACGGAGCCGACCCCGACCCCCGTACGGGGCCTCCGGCCCGCGAGCGCGACGCCTGGGAACTCGCCCTGATCGAGGCCGCGATCGAGCAGGGCGTCCCGCTGCTGGGCATCTGCCGGGGCATGCAGCTGCTGAACGTCGCCCTCGGCGGCACCCTCCACCAGCACCTGGACGGTCACACCGGGGGCCACGCCGTCTTCGGCGGCCACCCGGTGGACCCCGTGCCCGGTACGGCGTACGCGGCGGCCGTCCCCGAACAGACCACGGTCCCCGCCTACCACCACCAGGCCGTCGACCGCCTGGGCACCGGCCTCGTCGCCTCCGCCCACGCCCCCGACGGAACGGTGGAGGCCCTGGAACTCCCCGACCGCGAGAGCCTGGTGCTCGGGGTCCAGTGGCACCCGGAGATGGGCGAGGACCTCCGCGTCATGACCGCCCTCGTCGAGGCCGCCCGGGCCGGACGTCGGCGGCGGGTGTCAGCGGCGCGTGTCGGGCAGGTGCGGTGATCCGGTGTCAGGGGTCCGGTAGCCGGGGCCCGAGAAGCCCGGACCGGTGAAGTCGGGGGCGGTGAAGGCGGGCGGGGTGAAGCGCGAGCCCTGGCCGGGCGTCTCCTCCGGGGTGGCCTCGGCGAGCTCCTGGAGCAGGAACGGCCGGATGCCCCGGTCCCGCAGGGCGGTGCGCCAGGTCCGCCGGGCGCGCTCCAGGTCGGCCGCCTGGTCCACCCCGGGCGGCGAACCGGGCGCCGACTGGAGCGCGGCGGTGCGGTAGACGGCGACGATGCTGATCAGGGCGGTGGCCGCGGCGATGGCGAGGCTGATCCAGCCGACCCGGACGAGCGTGTCGGCGAGCGCCGTCAGACTGCCCGACAGCCGGAGCCCGTACCCCAGCAGGAGGAAGGTCGTCGCGGCGACGGCGGCGAGAACCGGGGTCAGCACCCCCAGGACCGCCAGTGCCCCGGCGCCCGGCCGCTCCTGGTGCCCCGGCCCCGACAGGGGAGCGGGGCCGCTGTCGCGGCGGCGGCCCTGGAGGTCGCGCCGCAGGTTCGCGTACGCCCGGTACTCCGGCGCGGCGGCCTGGGCCGTCCGCGCCGCCGAGGCCAGGGCCCGGATGCGCAACTGGCCGCCGCTGACACCCGACCGCTCCAGCAGCCGCTGGATCTCCGCCGAGGCGAGCACCTCGTCGAGCACGCTCGCGTAGTCGGCTCTGTCCTCGGCCCCGGCGTCCCCGGGATCCCGGAGACCGCCTTCGAGGCCGCCGTCCCCCAGGCTTCCGAACTCCCCGCGTCCGTCCCCGCGTCCGTCCCCGAGTCCGTCCTCGCCTTCGCGTCCGCCGTCGTCCCCGAGCCGGGAAGGCCTGCCCATACTGTCCCTCGATCGCTGTGTGAACTGTGGGGGCCGCAGGACCCCCTCATGGGTTCCTGCGGCCCCGGGCCGTCGGTACGGCGCTGCTACAGGTGCTGTGCGACGGCGGGCATCAGGTCCTGGAAGGTGCGCCCGTCGGCCGACGCGCCGATGGCGGTCATCTGCCACCCCGCACCGGCCCGCTGGACCTTCGCCATGATCTGCGCGGTGTGCCGCCCGCCACCGGTCAGCGTGTACCGCGCCAGCTCCTGCCCGTTGCTCTCGTCGACCAGACGACAGAAGGCGGCCTCGACCTCCTCGAAGGTCTGCCCGGTGAACGAGTTGACCGTGAAGATGATCTGGTCGACATGGGCGGGCACGCGCCGCAGGTCGACGACGATGGACTCGTCGTCGCCGCCCTCACCGGCCCCGCCGACCCGGTTGTCCCCGGTGTGCTGGACCGAACCGTCGTCGCTCGTCAGATGCTGGAAGAAGACGACGTCCTGGGGCTCCTTGCCCGCGAAGAGCACGGCCGAGGCGTCCAGGTCGATGTCGCGGGCGGTCAGCCGGGCCAGGAAGCCCTTGCGGGGCGCGGACTTCCAGCCCAGCCCCATGCGGACGATGCCGAGTTCGCCGCCGCCGGACTTGGTGAGACTGACCTGCTGGCCCTTGGAGAGGTTGATCGTCATGATTCCGCCTTCGTGACTTCGTGACTTCGGGAGCTTGGGCTTCGGGCTTCGGTGAGCTGGGTGCTTCCGGACCGGCGTCGTGCGGTCAGAGAGCGACGCCGAAGTCGGCGACGATGCCGCTCAGCCCGGAGGCGTAACCCTGCCCGACCGCACGGAACTTCCACTCGGCGCCGTGCCGGTACAGCTCGCCGAAGACCATCGCCGTCTCGGTGGAGGCGTCCTCGCTGAGGTCGTAGCGGGCGATCTCCGCGCCGCCCGCCTGGTTCACCACGCGGATGTACGCGTTGCGGACCTGGCCGAAGCTCTGGCCGCGCCCCTCCGCGTCGTGGATCGACACGGGGAACACGATCTTGGCGACGGTTCCCGGTACGGCGGAGAGGTCGACCTTGACGATCTCGTCGTCGCCCTCGCCCTCACCCGTGAGGTTGTCGCCGGTGTGCTCGACCGAACCGTCCGGGCTCTTCAGGTTGTTGTAGAAGACGAAGTGCTCGTTGGAGAGGACCTTGCCCGACTCGTCGCAGAGCAGCGCGCTCGCGTCGAGGTCGTAGTCGGTGCCGGTCGTCGTACGGACGTCCCAGCCGAGGCCGACGAGGATCGCGGTCAGCCCCGGAGCCTCCTTGGTCAGCGAGACATTTCCGCCCTTGGCCAGGCTCACGCCCATGGTGTTCTCCCTTACGTGGTGACGGATGCGTACGCGGTGTCCGCACCGCCACGGAGGACGGCGCGGTCACGCTGCGGCACACCAGGAAATCTACAACACTGTAGATTTTCCGGGGCCGGTGGGAAGTGGCCGGAGGTGTCACCGGCGGGTCGGTGGCTGGATACGATTTCCCGGTGCCCGGCAGGTGAACGGCCGTGACCGGGCAGCCGAGGGAGAGGGGGCCGGACGGTGGACACCGAAGGGGCTGTTGGCGGAAGAGAGACGCCCGCCCGCAGGCGGGGCCAGGGCGAGCTGGAGGCCCAGGTGCTGTCGGTGCTGGGCGAGGCGACCGAACCGGTGACCGCGGCCTGGGTGCTCCAACGGATCGGCAGCGGACTCTCGTACAGCACCGTCATCACCATCCTGACCCGGCTGCACGCCAAGCAGGCCGTCACCCGCACCGGGCCCAAGCGCCCCGTCCTCTGGCAGCCCGTGGCGAACGAGGCCGGCCTCGCCGCGCTGCGCATGCGCCGCCTCCTCGACAAGCAGAGCGACCGGGACGCGGTGCTCTCCAGCTTCGTCTCCGTCCTGTCGGCGGACGACGAGGAGCTGCTGCGCTCCCTGCTCGCGGAGAGCGGCCCCGGAGCCCCCGGCGCGCCGACGGACCGGCCGGAGGGCTGACGATGGGCGTCTTCGTGTATCTGCCCCTGGTTCTGCCCCTGACCGCGCTGCCGATCGCGCGCCTGGCCGAGCAGCACCTGCACCCACGGAGAGCCGCACGTCTGCTGACCACCGTCGCCGTGATCCTCGCCTCCTGCAGCCTGGTCTGTCTCGGGCTGCTGGTGGTGGTCGGCACCGCACAGCTGCCCGGCAACCCGCTGCCCGACGGCTGGTCCGACGACGAGGTCCGCGAGGCCGTGCCGCACGACGCCTTCGCGGGCAAGGCGTCCATCCTCGCGCTCGTCGCCGTCACGATGGCCTGCGGGTTCACCGTCCACCGCCACTACCGCTTCCGGGCCCGCGCCCACCGGGCGCTCGCCGGTCTGCCGGGTGGGGGCGGCGACCTCGCCGTACTGCCCGACGACGTGCCGTACGCCTACGCGCTGCCCGGCTCCCCGGGCCGGGTCATGGTCTCGACCGCCATGCTGGCCTCCCTGGAACCGGCGGAGCGCCGGGCGCTGCTCGCCCACGAGCGGGCCCACCTGGCGGGCCGCCACCACCGGCTGCTGCTCGCGACCCGGCTGGCCGGGTGCGTCAACCCGCTGCTGAGGCCCCTGCAGGCGGCTCTCGTCTACTCCACCGAGCGCTGGGCGGACGAGGAGGCGGCCCGGGTCACCGGCGACCGCCGGCTGACGGCCCGCGCGGTCGGCCGGGCGGCGCTCATCTCCCGGCCGGGCCCCGGGGCCACGGCCGTCCCGGGCTTCGCCACCGCGGGCCCGGTGCCCCGCAGAGTGGCCGCCCTCCTGGGCCCGGTCCCCCCGGACCGGGGCTGGCCGCCCGCGCTCACCCCGGCCGGGGCCGCCGCGTTCGTCGCCGCCGCCGGCACGACCGTATCCGCGCTCTCCGCGCTCAACGCGGCCGTCGCGCTCTTCCTGGTCCTGCAAGCGGCGACGACACCGCTGTGAGCCCCGGACCCGACACCGCTGCAACCCACGGGCCCGACACCGCTGCAACCCCCGGGCCCCGGAGCGCTTCCGGCCGAACGCCCGGCCCTGTGCCGGTGAGTCCCCGGGCCCGAGCGTCTGGCCACCGGGGCGCCCGGCCCTGAGCCCCGGCCCTGAGCCCTGGCCCTGAGCGCCCCCGGCCCACCGGAGACACCGGTGGGCCGGGGGCGACGGATCAGCGCGAGCCGACGTCCAGCGCGGCGAGGGCCTGGGCCCAGCGGGCGTATTTCAAGTTGGCCAGATCTGCCACCGTCTTCACGTTGAACGCTTCCTGGAGCAGCTCGCCGTCACGGTCCGAGACGCCCTTCAGCGCCGAGACCGGCGCCGCGAGGATGGTGGTCAGGTCCTTGTCCGCGTAAGCCTTGTCGAGCACCTTGTCCAGGTCGATCTGGGCCACTGCTGCCTCCTGAGAACTCGTTCCTCCGCCGTGCCGGCGGGTGGCCCCGGGAGGGGCCGCCAGCAGAACTGCGCGGGGCGGCGGAGGAGTTCCCCGCGGTTCCGGAGGCCGATGGAATCGAGCCAGGCGGGGCTCCTGTCTCCTGAGGTCTACGTGGCTGTAGAGTTCTCTGACCCGGCGGGGCGTACGGCGGATTCGTCTCCCACGGGCAGGGAGAATCGGCCCCGAGTGTCGCCGGCCGTCACCGGTCCGGTGAGCACCGACCGATTCGTTGGCTGGAGCCCCCAGCCGGATGAGGAGTTACGCGTTGTCCGCCAGTACGGGCCCTTCGGGGCCTTCGGAGTCCGACCCTAGGACTCCATCGAGTGTTGTACCGGCCCCGCACCGGGCGGGTGGGCGATGACCGCCGCCCTGCTCGGTCTTCTGGCCGTGATCGTCCTGACCGCGGGAACGGGCTACTTCGTGGCCCAGGAGTTCGCCTATGTGTCCGCCGACCGCCTGACGCTCTCCCGCGAGGCGGCGGCCGGTGACAAGCGGGCCGCCCGTGCCGTGAGAGTCCTGGAGCGGCTCTCCTTCATGCTCTCGGGTGCCCAGCTCGGCATCACCGTCACCGGGCTGATCGTCGGCTTCCTCGCCGAACCGTCCGTCTCCACGCTCCTGCGCCCGGTCCTGGGCGCCATCGGCCTGCCCGGCGGGGCGGTGTCGGCCATCTCCGTGGTGCTCTCGTTCGTCCTGGCCACCTTCATCCAGATGGTGCTGGGCGAACTCGCGCCCAAGAACCTCGCCCTCGCCGTCCCGGAGAGGCTCGCGAAGTCGCTGGCCACCTCCACCCTGATCTACCTGCGGGTCGTCGGCCCGCTCATCCACATCTTCGACAGCGCGGCCAACCGGCTCCTGCGCCGCATCGGCATCGAACCCGTCGAGGAGCTGCACCACGGCGCCACTCTGGAGGAGCTCGGCCATCTGATCGGCGAGTCCCACGAACAGGGCGAGCTGCCCGCCGCCACGGCCGAACTCGTCGACCACGCGCTGGAGTTCTCCGAGCGCAACCTGGGCGAGGTGATGGTGCCGCGCGCCGATGTCACCTTCGTGCGCCGCGAGGCCATGGCCTCCGAGGCCGTCGAACTGATCGCCCGGCACGGCCACTCGAACTACCCCGTGCTCGGCGACCACCCCGACGACCCCGCCGGAGTGCTGGGCGTACGGGAGCTGATGGGGCTGCCCACCGCCGACGTCGGCCGCACCACCGCCGGTGAGCTGGCCCGCCGCCCGCTCCTGCTGCCCGAGATCATGAAACTCCCCGCGGCGGTCGCGCAGATGCGGGAGCGGGACGACGAGTTCGCCGTCGTCCTGGACGAGCACGGAGGTCTCGCGGGCATCGTCACGTACGAGGACATCGCCGAGGAGCTGGTCGGGGACATCGCCGACGAGTCCGACACGGTCGTCGAGCTCGCGGTCGCCGACGGAGCCGGCTGGGTGGTGGACGCGGGGCGCCGCCTGGACGAGATCGAGGAGGCCACCGGCATCGTGCTGCCCGAGGAGGGCGACTACGACACCCTCGCCGGTCTCATCATCGACCGGCTCGGCCGCTTCCCCACCGTCGGGGACCGGCTCACCGTCTCCGGCGTCCGGATCGAGGTCCGCACGCTCGACCGGCACGTGGCCGAGTACGTCCGTATCGAACAGGAGCCGCAGACATGAGCTTCCCCATGGCGCTCTTCGTCACCGTGCTGCTGCTGATCGGCAGCGGCTTCTTCGTCGCCGCCGAGTTCGCCCTCGTCGCCTCCAAGCGCCACCGCATGGAACAGGCGGCCCTCGCCGGGCAGCGCGGCGCCAAGGCGGCCCTCGCCGGGATGCGTGAGCTGTCCCTGATGCTCGCGGGCGCCCAGCTCGGCATCACCGTCTGCACCCTGGGCCTCGGCTCCCTCTCCAAGCCCGCCATCTCGCACGAACTGGACCCGCTGCTGGAGCGGCTCGGACTCCCGGCCGCGCTCAGCTACGGGATCGCCTTCGCCCTGGCGATGATCATCGTGGTCTTCCTGCACATGGTGGTCGGCGAGATGGCGCCCAAGTCCTGGGCCATCGCCCACCCGGAGCGCTCCGCGATGCTCCTGAGCCCGGCGTTCCGCGCCGTGGTCAAGGTCGTACGCCCGCTGATCCGGATGCTGAACGCGATCAGCAACGCGCTGGTACGGCTCTGCCGGGTGACCCCGCGCGACGAGCTCACCTCCGTGCACAACCGCGACCAGCTCACCCACCTCATCGAGGAGTCCGAACGCCTCGGGCTGATCAGCAAGGGCGACTCCGGACTGGTAACCCGGTCCCTGACCGAGCCGCAGACCCCGGTGGCCGCGTTCCAGATCCCCGCCGAGCAGATCGTGACCGTACCCGCGGACGCGGACCTCGACCGGATCCTGGCCGCCGCCACCGCCGCGGGCCGTACCCGCCTGCTGGTACGGGACGGGGAGCGGGTCCTGGGCTCGGTGCACGCCCGGGACGCCCTGGTCGCCCGCGCCGGAGGCCGGGACGTCCGCGCGCGGGGCCTGGCCCGGCCCGTACCGGAACTGACGCGGGACGAGACGGCCGCCCAGGCCGTGGAGCGGCTGCGCGAGCGCCGCGCGACGATCGCCGTCGTACGCGACGCGGAGGGCGGGCTCTCCGGGCTGGTCAGCCTCGACGATCTCCTGGCCCGGCTGCTCCACCCGCCGACGGCCCGTTAGGGAACGTCCCGCTCGGCCGTCTCCCCGCGGATCACGTGGGGGGACGGCCGGTCCGGGGCGCCGGCGCCGTCGTTTTTGAGCGCCTGCTTCTCGCTCTTGAAGATGCGCGCGGCCTGCCCGGCCGACCGCACGAGGCCGGGCAGCCTCTTCACGGCCAGCACCGCCACGATCACCAGAAGAAGAATAGTGAGCTCGCCGATCCCGAACATGATGGCCGCTTTCTCTGGGCTGACTGGTTCTCTGGGGGGGCTGACTGGTTTCTCCGGGCCGACCGGATTGCTCTGGACCGACCGGATTGCTCCGGGCCAACCGGATTGCTCCGGGCCGACCGGACGAGGAGTCGTCCGGATTCCTGACGGACCGGCAGAGCTGAATCTACAGGGCTGTAGAGTATCCGTTCGCGGGTTCTGTGTTCAGGCTCCCCGTACAACCGCCTTTCAGGCCGCCCTTGTTCGGCGGTCACGGACGACCGGGGAAGCAGGATGACCGACGGTACGGCGCGCGCCCCGCGCCGCCGGGAGGCAGTGGCCGGACGCTGCCGGGAGATCACCGAGGCCCGCTGGTTCGCCGTCGCCGTCTTCACCCTGATCCTCGCCAACGCGGCGGTCCTGGGCATCGAGACGTACTCCGGCCTCGTCGGCCGCTGGTACCTGGGCTTACGCGTCGTCGAGTACGCGTTCCTCACCGCGTTCACCGTGGAGATCCTGCTGCGTGCCGGAGCCCACGCCGACCGCCCCGCAGCCTTCTTCCGCGACCCGTGGAACCTCTTCGACCTCGCCGTCGTCCTCTCCGCCCTCCTGCCGGTCATCCGCGAGAACGGGACCGTCCTGCGCCTGCTCCGGCTGGCCCGGGTGCTCCGCGCGGCCCGCTTCCTGCCCCAGCTGCGGATCATCCTGGTCGCCGTCGGCAGAAGCCTGCCCGGCACCGCCAGCTTCCTCCTCGTCGGCGGTCTGCTGCTCTATCTGTACGCGATGGTCGGCTGGATCTGCTTCGCGGCCGACGACCCGGAACACTTCGGCTCCCTCGGCCGCGCGGTGCTCACCCTTTTCCTGCTGATGACCCTGGACGGCCTCGGCGATGCGGTACGGGCGGGCCTGGAGATCTCCCGATGGAGCATCCTCTACTACGCCTCGTACGTTCTGCTTGCCTCGTTCGTGCTGGTCAACGTACTGATCGGGGTCGTGATCACTTCCCTGGACGAGGCCCGCTCCATGGAGGCGGAGGAGGAGGCCGCGGACACCGCCCGGGACCGGTCCGGGGCGCCGCACCCCCCGTACACCGGTGACCCGGCACTGCTCCGTGACCGGATCGCGACGGCCCGCCGGGCCCTGGACGACCTCGAACGGGCCCTGGCGGCCACGCCGGACGCCCCGCCCCCGGATCGGCCCCGCCCGGTGGAGCAGCCCGGCCCGCCTGTCCGGCCTCTCGCCGACGACCCGCGCTGACCCCCGGTCCGGCTCCGTCGGGGGCTCCACCGGGGGCCGCAGCCGCGTCCGCCACCCGGCGGTATCGGACACGACCCCGGCATCCTGTCCGTTTCACCGCGATCCTGCGTACTCTTCGGCTGGGGAATGCTGATCGCACGGACGGGGCCGGACCAGGATGACGACTGAACTTCCGCCGGAGGTCGCGCACTTCGTCGACCGGGAGAGCGAAGGGGCGCAGATCCTCGCCGGGCTGGAGGGGTGGACCGCCCCCGACCGGCCCTTCCCCGTCGTGCTGTGGGGACCGGCCGGGCTGGGCAGAACGGAACTCGCCCTCAGGACTGCCCGTACGCTGCACGCGCGGACCGGGGCCAGGGTGTTGAGCGCCGACCTCGACCGGTTCCGGCTGCGCGGTGAGCTCGACGTCGGAGATGTGCTCGGTCAACTGCTGAACACCCTCGGAGTGGAGGCGCTCGCGCCCCGGTTCGACGCCCGGTGCAGGCAGTACCGGCGGATGACGAGCGGCGAACCGCTGATCGTGGTCCTGGACAACGTGAAGTACGCCTCCGAGGTCGAGCCGCTGCTGCCGCCGTCCGGGGCGGCCCTCGTCCTCGTGGTGAGCCGCGGCCCCCTCCACGACCTCGCCGACGGCACGGCGCTGGAGATCGCGCTGTCGCCCTTCCCCGAGCCGGTGGCGCTGGAGCTCCTGGACCTCCTCGTCCGGGACCGCAGGCTGACGGGGGATCCGGCGGCGGCCGGAGAGCTGGCCCGGCTCTGCGCCGGGCTCCCCGCCGCGCTGCGTGCCGCGGGCGCCTGGGTGCGGAGGAATCCGCTGCTCCCCCTGCCCCGGCTGCTGGCCGAACTGACCGAGCAGTTCCGCGAGAAGGGGATCACGGAAGTGGAATCGCTCTGGGACGAGACGTACCGGGAGTTACAGCCGTCGTCCGCACTGCTCTACCGCCTGCTGGCCGGTGTCCCCGACATCTCCTTGACGAGGGAGGCCGCGGCGGCGCTGCTGGGGCTGGGCGGCGACGCCTGCGACGACGCGTTGCAGGAGCTGAACCGGGCCGGTTTCCTGGACATCCGGGACCTGCTGCACCGGGAGGACGGCCGGGTACGGCTTCCCGAGTGGCTCGGGGACCATGCCCGGCGGCGGGCCCGGCTGGACGCGGCCGATGGTGAACTGGCCTCGGCCCAGCTCCGGTTCGTACGGTGGATCCTGCGCCAGAGCCAGCGTGCGGACCGGTTCGCCGCAGGCCGGCGGCTGACCGTCGCCGAGGCGGTGCCCCCGCTCGGAGGGGCCCCGGACACCCACTTGGAGGACCCGGAGTCGGCCGAGGACGCCACGGTCGCCGAAGCACGGAAGCTGCGGGCCGCGCGGTGGCTCTACGACGAGCGGCACACGCTCTTCGCCTGTGTACGGCTCGCCGACGCACGGGGCTGGGACGCCGAGGCGTGGATGCTCAGCGAGCCGGTGTGGACCTTCTTCCTCGACCACCCGCACCAGGCGGATGTGACCGAGGTCTTCCGTACGGCCACTGAGGCTGCCGTACGCGCCGGAAACGTCCCCGCGATCGTCCGCACCAACTCCCAACTGGCCCGTGCGCTCTGGCAGTCGGGCAGGACCGACGACGCGGGTGAAGCGCTGCGCCACGCGGCGGGCGCGGCCGGGCTGCTGGGCGGTTCGGAGCGGGACGCGAAGCTGCGCGCCTCCGTCGTGGAGTTCCGGGGGACGCTGAACGGCGTACGGGGCGACTGGGCCACGGCCGTCCGGGACTTCGAGGAGTCCCGGGCCCTGCACCGGGCCATCCCCAACCCGTACGGCGAGATGCTGCTGACCTACCGCCTGGGGGAGGCCCACCTCAAGCTCGGCGATCCGGAGTCCGCGGTGGACCTGCTCTCCGAGGCCCACCGCACGGCTCAGGAGCTGGGGCGGGTGCGGATGACGGGCCGGACGGGGCTCGCCCTCGGACAGGCGCTCCGCCTGGTCGGCCGGACCGGCGAGGCCCGTACCCACATCCGGGCGTCGTTGGCGGCGGCCCGGGCGAGGAAGTCGGACATCGGGACGGCCGGGGTGCTGGACGCCCTGGCACAGGTGGCGGAGGACGAGGGCAACACCCAGGAGGCCCAGGAGCACCGGAACGCCGCCGAAGAGCTCAGGCGCCGGCACGGACTGGCCTGAGGCCCTTCGTGCAGACCGCGGTGTGAGCGGGCCAGGGGGGCGCGGGTCAGAAGGTCCGGTCCTGCTCGGCCGCCGTGGCGGGGGAGACCAGGACCCGGAAGGCGCGGTCACCGAGCAGGCAGAGGAAGGAGGCGGGCGGGTCCTCCCGCTTCGCCACCCAGGAGTGCACGGCGGAGAGCGCCGCCGCCGGATCGGCCCGCACCACACGGCCGCCCTCCGCCAGGGGCTCGATCCGCACGGCGAACAGCCGGTCCCCGCCCCGTACCCGCAGGACGCTCGTCCCGCAGGACAGCACGGCGGCCGCGGCCCGGCAGCCCGGGTACTGGCCGAGCACGTGGGCCGACCAGCCGCCCGCCGTCCACGCGGTGTCCAGCGGGCCGGGGCCGGTGGCGAGGGGGCGGCGGTAGAGCAACCCGGCACTCCGGACGCTCCGCTCGCCGGCCGCACCCTCCTCCACGGCCAGATGGTGTCCCGGCGGCCCCACGTGGGCGGGCAAGCGGTCCACCCGCACCCGGTCCCCGTCCCGGTCGACGAAGACGTCGAAGGCGGTCGGCGTACGGGTCGTGGGGGAGGCGGTGGGCAGTGTGCGCGGCTCGACGGGGGCGGGCGGCGCGGGCAGGCCGATCAGCGGGTAGAGCAGCTCCTTCATACGGTCCAGGGCGCGCCCCTGCTCGGCGAACGCGGCCCGAGCCGCGTCCTGCCCGGCCCCCGGGCGGTAGGCCCTCAGCCGCCGCCGGATCTCCCCGGCCGGGCCCAGCCGGGGCACCGCCCCCAGCAGCCGGGCCATCGGGCTGCCCGCGATCAGCTCGTCGCCCCCGTCACAGGCGCCGAGCACCGGGCGGTCGGCCACCGCCGCGTAGTACAGGGCCGCCGACCCATGGTCGGTGATCAGCGCGTCGGCCGCGATGAGCGTGGTCGCCCACTGTTCATGAGCACCGACGAACACCATGCCCGCGTCGAGAGCGGGTGCCAGATGCTCCCTCAGCTCGAAGTCACCGGCCCGGGCACGCTCGTTGGGGTGCACGACCAGGGCCAGTTGATGGGTGTCGTGGGGCAGCACGGCGGCCAGCTCCGCCGGGAGGCCCGGGCGTTGCCGGAGCAGCGACCGGGGGCCCCAGGTGGACGTGATCGCGACCAGCTGCCGTGCTCCGGTGCCGAGCGCGGCGCGGTAGCGGTCGCGGAGGGAGCGCGAGACGAGGAGGCGTTCCAGGGTGGGATCTCCCACCACCCGCGCCCGCTCCCCGTCACGCGGGCTCGCGGCGCGCAGGCGGTCGACCTGGTGGGGGTGGGCGAGGGCGTGCACGGTCGCCCACCGGCCCTCGGCCGTCGCCTTCCCGGTGTCCTCCCCCGTGTCCTCGCCGGGCAGCAGGAACTTCGGATCCAGACCGGAGGCGGAACCGGGCGAACCCTCGCCACGGATCGTCTTGCTGAAACCGGCACCGTGCGGGAGGAGCACCCGGTGGCCGTGCAACAGGCGCAGATCACCCTTCGGGCTGGCCACCAGCACGAGGTCGTAGGCGGTGGAGAGCGCCTGCTCCCACGGGACGATGCGCGCCCCGGAACCGTCGACCGCCGCCAGGGCGTCGGCGCTGAACTCCGAGCCCGGTACGAGGGTGAAGGAGGTGCTGATCCGGTCGTCACCGGCGAATACGGGCAGCACGTCGAGCAGCCGGTACAGCGCCACCGCAGACCTCACGGCAAAAAGAACTGTCCGCCCGTCGCCCGTCGCCCGTCGCCCGTCGCCCGTCGCCCGTCGCCCGTCGCCCGTCGCCCGTCGCCCGTCGCTTCAATCATGAATTCTACCGTGGGAGTTGGGCGGGGAGGGGAAGTTCTGCCACACCAGAGCCCCTCTCTTCGGTTCGGACGGCATACGGGAATCGTATCCTCGGCGCCTTCCCCGCCCCGGCCGCACGTGATCCAGGTCCCAATCGGAGCAGTGGGCGGCGGCCGCCGACGGCCGGGCGTGACAATGCCGGGCATGAGTGAATGGGTGATCGCACTGATGACGGCGGGCGCGGCCATCGTGGGCGGCGCAGTCACCGGCTGGTACAGCCGCAGCGCCGGGATCCGCCAGGCCGACGCCGCCCGGCTGGCCGGTGAGCGGCAGGCCGAAGCCGCGCTGGAGACGGTCCGTATGACCCTGCGGGACCAGGCCGCGGTCCGCGTACTCGATCTGCGTCGGCAGACCTACGTACGGTTCCTCCACGCGGCCGAGCGCGCTGTCACGGCTGCCCGGACCGGAGTCGGCGGTGAGGAGGAGGCGGTCGCCCTGCCGACGGCTCTCGCCGAAGTCGCCCTGGAGGGACCGCCCGAGGTGTACGCGGCCGCGCGGCAGATCACCGACGGCCTCCGCAGGAACGCGCGGCCCGACGATCTGGAGGACGCGAAGGAGGCCTTCATCGCGGCCGCCCAGCGGTGCCTGCGCCCCGGGCCCGAAGGGGAGTAGAGCGCCGCTTCACACCGGAGGGTCCACCGGGGCCAGCAGGTCGATCCCGCAGACCGTGGCCAGCTCCCGGACGGTGAGGGTCAGCGGGGTGCGCAGTTCGGCCAGGTCCTTACGCATCTGCGCCGAGCGCTCCCAGTGCCGTTCGTGCTCGGTGGGACTCGTTCCCGGCGGGCGGGCCGCCTCGTGCTCCTGGAGGGCGGGGTGCCAGGCCGAGAGGAACGGCCGCAGATGGCGGTTGGCGAGGCCGGAGGCGATGACGGGAAGGGTGAGCGGTGCCGTGGTCTCGGTGGCCACCCGGTGCAGCACCTCACGGGTGGTGGAGAACAGGGAGTGCAGCGAGTTGAGGGCCTCGCGCAGGGAACCCTGGCCCGGTTCGAGGGGCTGGACACCGACCCGGGTGACGAGTTCGACCTGCAGATCGAAGGCGGCGGCCCGCTCGACCGGCCCGGGACCACCGGCCGCACGGACCGCACCTGCACCCGGCGGGACCGGTACCGGGCGGGGGTGACGGACCACCGGACCGACGACGGGCGTACGGGCCGGGGCCGGGGCCGGTGCCGTTGCCGGGGGCGACCCGAGGGCGTGCAGGAACATACGGCGGAGGTCTTCCTGACGGGCGGTGGACACGTCGTGCCGCCGCACCGCTCGGGCGAGCAGCGGATGGATCGTCCAGCAGCGGTCCCGGTCGGGGTCGGGGCGCAGCGAACCGGAGCCGAGCAGCGTGTCGACCGCCTCGGCGACCAGCGGGGCCGCTTCCCACGGATCGTAGGGATCGAGGGTGGAGAGGACGTTCTCCAGCGTGGCCTGGGAGAGCGGGGCGGGGCAGGCCAGGGCGAACAGCCGCAGGACGTCGTTGACGGGACTGTGTCCGGACAGCGGCCGTTCGAGCAGGACGGACGCCAGGGGCGGCCGGGCGGTCTCCGCGAACGCGCTGCCCCAGTGGTCCGCGGCGACGGGCGTGGTGGACAGGACGTCGGTTCCGGAGGCGTGCAGCCGGTTGCGGACGTGGCGGAAGTCCGTGGTGGCGGCGAGACGGGCGATCAGCCCGAGCGCCTGGGGGTGGCCGCCGACGTCGTGGACCAGGGCGAGCGCGGCGGCCCGGTCCAGGTCGTCGCGCGGATCGCGCAGGGACCTGATGAGGACGTAGCTGTCGGCGTCGGGCAGCGGGGCCAGGTCGATCGGCTCGGCGAAGGCGGAGAAGCGCAGGGACCGGGTGGTGATGAGCGTGGCGGCCAGCAGGTGCGGTCCGCGCAGCAGGTGCAGCTCCTCCTCCGTCAGGCCGTCCGGGACCCCGTCGACGACCCACAGGCACGGCGCGTTCCGCTCCCCGAGGAAGACGGCCAGCCGGCTGAGCAGGTCGGGGACGGCCAGCTCCTCGGTGCCCAGCCCCAGGGCCGAGACCACGGTGGCCAGTTGCTCCGCGTACAGCTCCATGGGCTGGGCTCCGGTCGAGTCCTGGCTCGCCTGGAGGTCGAACCAGAAGGTCCCGCCCGGGTAGGCGGAGCTGAACCCCAGGGCGTACTCCTGGGCCAGCGCCGTCTTCCCGATCCCGGGCATGCCCCGCAGCTGGGCGGAGCGTCCGGTGCCCGACCGGTCCACCAGCGGGGCGCGGTGCCGGTGCAGGGCCGTGTGGAGGTGCCACTGTTCGGTGAGGCGGCCCACGAAGTGCACCGTTCCGGTGCGGGCCGGGGCGGGCAGCCACGGCACCTGCGGCCCGGCGGAGCCGTGCCCCATCGGCGTCGTGAGCGTGGCCGTGTGCGCGGCGACGCGGGCCGCCAGCCGGTCCGCGTCCTCCGGTACGCCGGGCCAGGGCCAGTGCCGGGCGTCGCGCAGCTCCACGGGGTGGACATGGTTGGTGCCGTGTTCGGGGTTGACGACGAGCGTCCGCCGCCGGGGGTCGCCCTCGCGCTGCCCCGACAGATAGGCGTACGTCAGTTCCCACTGGCAGGCGCGCCGGCGGGGGTAGTCCGCCGAGTAGAGCGCGACGAGCACCTTGGAGTGGGCGAGGCCCCGGATGATCGTGGCGGTGATCGAGGTGAAGTCGTCCACGGCGGTGTCGTCGACGAAGACCCGCAGCCCCTGGTCCCGCAGCGCGGAGACCAGCACGCCGGTCTTCTCCGCGTCCGAGCGGCTGTAGCTGAGGAAGACGTCCCATTCCGGCTGGGGAGGCCGGCTTGCGGAGGCGTTTCTCGGGCGGGGCATCGGCGTGGTCCTCATCGGGCGGCAGACGGAAGGAAGATCGTCACCTTCCCATCATGCGACATGACCCCGCTGGGCGACTCCGGGCCTCTCAACCGGCCGAACCGTCCCGGCCGGGGCGGTGACCGGGCGTGCCGTCCCCCGCCGCCGGGCCGCCGGGCGCGTCGTCACCGGGCGGCCGGTGTCCGGGCACGGAGGGGGCGATGTGGCCCGCGTGCCAGGCGGAGCGCCGCAGATGGCGCTCGGGGTCGCGGAGCCCGGCGATCTTGCCCAGCCCCAGGACGTAGGGGCGCAGATTCCGCTGGAGGGCCCGCAGCTCCTCGCGGAACGCGGCGTTCTCCGGCCACGCGGAGTCCCCCGCGCCGGGGTGCGCGTCCTCGTACGCCTTCAGCCGGGGGTGCCACTTCGCGAGGAAGGGGGCGAGCTCGAAGTTGAGGATGTCGAGGACCAGCTCGTGGACGGAGTCGCCCCGGGCCGGCGGGGGAGGGGCGGAGCCGGACTCCAGCGGCTCCCGGTACAGGTCGAACAGCGCCTTGAGCGAGGTGAGGGCCTCCCGGAGGCTGCCGCTGTCGTCGTCGAGCGGCCGCGTCGCCACCCGGGTCGAGGCCTGGAAGAACATCCGCAGGGCTGCTTGGCGCATGTCCGTGTTGGCGGCGAACGTCATCTCGCTGCCCGGCAGGACGAGCCGCACCTCGGTGAGCTGCACGGACCGGCGGTACTGGTCCGCCCCGAGCACCGCGGCGACACCGATCAGCCCACCGACCAGAATGGAGAGCCGCTGGCCGCCCGTCTGGCTGACCGAGTAGGCGACGATCCCCGCGAGCGCACCGATGACCCCGGCGAGCAGCGCCCGCACCACCGTCCTCGCGACCCGTGCGAACGCCCTGTTCCGGCCTTCTCCATGTGCCCCTCCGTAGGTTCCGCGGTCGCGCGGCTCTTCCGCCCCCGTTGGGGAATTTACCCGCAAAGGGGCGGCCACCGGGCGCTGTTGGCGGAACCGGTGATCATGAAGTACGGCCCGGGGCCGGGAGTACGGCTCCGGGGCCGGGAGTACGGCTCCCAGGCCGGGGCGGCGGCTCCGAGGCCAGAAGTACGGCTCCGAGGTCACCGGGCGCGGCTGCCGGGCCTGGAGCCCTGCCCGGACCGCCGTACGGGCTGTGTGCCTACGATCCCCCGGTGACGACACCTCCGCCGGAGCCGATCGAGGCCGCCCTCGCCCACGCCGACGCCGGCCTCCTCGCCCGGCACCTCGACGCCCGGAGCTGCGCCCCCGAACTGCTCGGCCGGCTGGTCCGACACACCGATCCCCGCATACGCCATCTCGGCCTCGGCCTCCTCGCCGAGCGCGCGAGCGCCCCGTCCGCCGCCGCGCCGGATCAACAGGAGCTGCTGGCAAGGCTGTTGCCCGACTCGGCGGGGGCGACCCCGGAGGAGTCCCTGGCCCTGGCGGAGCTCCATGGGCGGCTGCGCCCGGCGCCGGGCCGCCGTCGGCTGCCCGACTGGCGGACGGGCGCGTGGCCCACCCGGGTACGGATCGCCTGGCTGCGGACCGAACTGCTCGCCGACCCCGCCGTGGTCTCCACGGAACCGGCCGGAGAGCTGCTCCACCAGGCCGTCCGCTCCACCGAGGCCCTGGACGCGCACGACCCCGGGCGGCTCATGGCCGAACTCGCCGCCACCGGCGACCCGGTGCTCCAGGACGAGGCGCTGCGCCTGGCCCGCGCCGGACTGCACGCGGGACTCCTCGCCCCCGCCTCCGTGCGCGGCCTGCTGATCGGGCTGCTCGACGCCCCTGACGCAGAGGTGGTGACCGGCGCACTGCGCGAACTGGCCGAGCCCTGGGCGGCGGTGGTGCCGCTGGACACGTCGGTTCTGGACGGGCTCGTGGGGGCGTGGGGGTGGGGTACGGGCGTTCCCGCCGTGGCTCCGGCCGACGAAGGTTCGCCCGGCCACGAAGCCGTCGCTGCCGCCGCCCTCGCCACCGCCGCCCGGCACGGTCACCGTGATCTGCTCCTAGCCACCGCCGAGGACGAACGGGCAGCCCCCGCCCTGCGCCGACAGGCCCTGGAGCTCCTCGGCGAGCTGGCCGAACGCACCGACATCGGCCGCATCCTGAGGGCGGCCGCCCCCGACCCGCTGCTCTTCGCCGCCCCCGTACTGACCTGCCTGCGCGGCCTGCACCGGCGCGGCCACTTCCCCACCGCGCCCGACGTCGGACCGGTCCTCGGCCTGGCCCTGGCCGACCACACGCTTCCGGCCGAGCACATCGCCACCGTGCTCCACACCAGCCGCCGGACCTTCTTCGACGCACTCATCGACGCACCGCCCACCGCCCCCGACTGGCCGCGCCGCCTGGAGCTCCTGGTCGCCCTGGCCGGTCAGGGCGCGGCCGACGTGCCGGTGGGCGAGGCCGTGACCCGGCTCCTGCCGACCGCGCCCACCCCGCGCCCCTTCCTCGAAGCGATCCGGGCCCTGCGCCCGGCGGACGCCGAGGAAGCGGTACTGGCCCTGCTGCCCACGGCCCCCGTCGAGGCGCTGGCCGCGCTGGAGGCGATCGGCGGAGACCGTACGGAGGCGGCGCTCGCCCGAGGGCTCGGCGTGGGGGAGTACGGGAGCGACGTGGCCCGTTACGCACCCTGGGCGGCCGAGGCCCGGGCAGACATCGCCCCCGCGCTCCGCGCCGTACGCGGCCGGGCACTGGAACTCCTGTGGCACCTCACGACCGAGCCCGGCCGACGGCGGCGCCTCCTCGCCCGGCTCGACCCCACCGATCTGCCGCCCCGTATCGCGGCCGACCTCGGCGCCCCCGACGAGCGGGAGCTCGCCGTCCTGCGCTCCCGCCCGGACGAGTCCGACCCCGTGGCGGCCCTCTGCCGGATCGCGGAGCACGCGGGCACGGGGACCGTGCCCCTCGTCGCCGACCTGCTCCTGCGCGTGGTGCGCGACCTCGCCGAGGCCCGGGAGTCCGACCCCTCCGTGGACCGGCGGATCAGGCCGCGCGAGGAAGAGCCCCGTCCGGGCGGGGAGCCGGAACTCCCCGACGGCGTACCGCACGCCGTCGAGGCCCTCGGAAGCCGCCTGTACGCGCGGCGGCGGCTGCGCCCCGTCTGCCTCCTGGACGCCACCGACGCCACCGGCGCGGGCCACGCGCTCCTCGCCACGATGCTGCTCGGCCTCCTGGACCGGCCCGGGCTGACCGGCGGCGAACAGGCGGTGCTGCTGAAGGCCCTGCTCCGCGTCCCCGCCACCGTGCCCACCCGGCCCCGCGTACACCCCCTGCTGCGCAGCCGCGACCCGCAGGTACGCAAACACGTCATCGCCCTGCTGGCCCACGACACCTCGGGGGAGGACGCGCGGGCCCTGTCGGCGACGCTGCTCCCGCTGACCGCCTCGCCGGACATCCGGACCGTACGGCAGGCGCTCCTGGCGCTGGGGACGGCCCGGGCCGACTGGGCGGCCGGACCGGTCGCCGACTGCCTCGGCCACCCGAACATGAACATCCGGAAGACCGCCGCCGAGGTCCTGGTCCACGCGGGCGCCCCCGCAGCCGTTCCCGGGCTCCTCCGGCAGCTCGGCCGCGACGACAATCCAGGCCTCCGGGACGCGCTGACGCGGGCGCTGCGGGCCGTCCTGGGCGAGGCGTACGCCGCCACCCTTCTTGCCGCCGCCGAGGAGAGCCGGGACGCCCGGGCCCGCCGTCTGCTGCTGACGGGCCTCGACGGCATACCGTCGGCGCGTTCGGTGCTCGCCCTCCATGCCCAGGGATCGCCGGTCGCGCCCGTTCTGCTGGCGCTCGCCGCCGATCGTGCCGTCCGCCTCTCCGCCGGATCCGTCCAGGACCTGGCCGAACCGCTCGCCGGGCTGGGCGTCCCGGTGCCCCGCGACCTCCCGGCCCAGCGGCCGGACACGGCCGACGAGGAGGTGGCAGCCCTGCTGCGCGGCGGCTGGGACCCGTCGCTCGCCCTGCGCATCGCCCACCGCCCCGCGCCCCCAGCTCCCGCCCCGGACCGCGAACTCCCGGAGTCGCGCGCCCTGCTGGAACGCTGGCTGACCCTGGCCGACGGCTCCCGCCCGGCCGCGCTCCGCAGCCGGCTGCTCCGGTGCGGGCTGCGTCTGTGCCCGGGCCCGTGGTCGGCCGACGAAGTGGCCGTCCTCGCCCGGTACGCGGAGCTGGTGACCGACGCGTTCGGGACGGCGGCCGTGATCGGGGGAGAGCCGGAGGAGCTTGCCGTGGAGCTGCTCGACGTCCTGGACGCCCTCGCCCCGGAGCTGTCCGCCGTCCAGCGCTTCACCGTCGTCGAAGGGCTCCGCGCGCTCCCGCCCGAAGCCGTCGCGCGGCGGGAACCTCCCGTACCCGCCGCCCTGCCGCTGTCCCTGCTCCGGCGGTGCGGGGCGGTGCTGGTCCGCACCGACGTCGAACGGGCACTCACCGCCGCCGACCTGGGCGCCGATCCCTGGCGTACGGTGCCGGGCGTGCTGCGCGAGGCCTTCGGCGTACCGGAGGGGACGGCCGCCGCACCCGCCGACGGAACGGCCGCGTTGCGCGAAGCCGTACGGACACCCGCCGCCCTGGTGGAGTTCCGGCGCGGCATCGACGGCGGCTTCGGCGGTGGTATCGGCGGCGGCATTGGCGGTGGAGTCAGGAGAGCCTTTGCGCACGGCACCGACGCCCTGGACTCCCGGCGGCTCCTCGCCGCGCTCATCGATGCGCACCCCGTCGCCGGGCCCGGCGTACGCGGGCCGCTCCTGGACTGGATGACCGAGCTCCAGCCGCTCGGCGCACCGCCGTGGACCGTCGCCGAGACCCGCGCGGCCCGTACCGTCGCGCGGCCGCGTACGGACATTCCGGCAGAGCCGCGCTCGGCCGCCCGCCGGGCCCGGCTGCTGGCCGAGCTGGAGGACGCCGAGCCGGACCGCCGGAACAGCGCGGCCCGGGCCCTGGACGGGTGGCCCGAGCCGGAGGTGGCGCTCGCCGTGGTCCGGGCCTATCTGCGCGGCCGCGTCGACCGGGTCCCCGACGCCGCCGTCGACCGCCTCGCCCGTACGCCGGCGGGCCTGGATGCGGCGGAGCTGGGCGCCGACGGGGTGCTGCCGGAGCGGGCGCTGCGCTGTGCCGGGCGGCTCGGCCCCTGGGAGCTGGCGCCGCTCGTCCCGATGCTGCTGGACCGGTGGCAGCACGGCCCGCCCGCCGTGCACGCGGCCGCCCGTACGGTGCTGGATCAGGTGGACGCCGATGTCCTGGCGCAACTGCTGGGCCCGCGCATAGAAGCGGGCGACCACGGCCTCCTGGACCTGCTGGCGGGCCGGAGCCTGCTGCGTACGCCCGAACTGGCCCGGCTCCGCAGCCGGTTGCGTGACGAGGGGCGCGCCGTCCCGGTCCTCGTGGACGGCCCCCTGCGCGGGCCCGGCGGCCGGGCCGAGGACGCCGCCGCGTTCGACGCCCTGCGCGAGGCAGCCCCGAGCGCACCGGAGACGCAGGTCCACCGCCCGGCCCTGCCGGACCTGCTCGACCTGACCCGCAGGGGGACACCCGAGCAGATCCGCCGCGCCCTCGGCCGCCTCGTGGAGGAGCACGCGCCGAGGCCCGGCAGGGAGCCGGACCTGGCGGTGCACGCGGTGATCGAGGAGCTGCTGCGCCACCCGCGAGCCGGGGTGCGCCTGCACGCGCACCGGGTCTCGCGCGCCCTCTTCGACCGGGCCACGCACGCCCGGTCGACGGTGCTCCTGCTGTCCGACCCGCTCCCGGACGTGGTGCGCATGGCGGCGCGGACGCTCGGCCGGGCACGCTGGGAGCCCGCCCTGCCGGAGCTGATCCGGCTCCTCGGCCACCCGAAGCCGGTCGTCCGGGGCGCCGCGCGGGAGGCGGTCACCGGCTTCGGCGCGGCAGCGGTCCCGCCGCTGCGCCGGGCGGCGGCACACGCCCGCCCCGACCGGCGCCCGCTCTACACCGACATCCTCGCTGCCCTCACCGGCCCGGGCACGGGCGTGAGCCCCTGAGCGCCTCTAGATTTAGTCCCCCCGCGCCGCCGCCACCGCGACCTGGTGCAGCGTCCGTCCCGTACGGGCGGAGCGGGCGTGGTACGGGTCCGGCGAGCCCGGCCTGTCGCGTACGGCCAGGCGGTCGTTGGCCTTGATCAGCAGCCACGCCTCCTGGCCCCCGCTCTCCGGCTCGTCGCCCACGCGGAAGCGGGTCAGCGCGAACTCGCCGTGCAGCTTGGTCCCGTGGAGCCAGAACGTGGCGTGGCCGAGGGCCAGTGACTCGGCGAAGGGGACGGCGCCGCCCTCCCGGTCGTGGCTGAGCGGCTCGTAGGTGCCCTGGTCCCAGACGATGACCGTGCCGCTGCCGGACTCGCCTTGGGGGATGACCCCCTCGAACTCGCGGTACTCCAGGGCATGGTCCTCCGTCTCCACGGCGAGACGCCGGTCGCTCGGGTTCTCCGAAGGTCCCCGGGGCACCGCCCAGGACTTGAGTACGCCGTCGACCTCCAGGCGGAAGTCGAAGTGCATGCGTCGTGCGTCATGGATCTGCACGACGAAATGAGGTCGCGGTACGCCGTCGAAACGGGGCCGCGGTACGCCGTCGTTCTCCACGTCGTGCTCCCTCCGCCCGCACCGCCCGGAAACACACCGCACTGTCCGGGCGGTCCAGCCGCGCCACCGGGTCGGTATCTCCACTCTGCCGCCGTACGACGGGATGCGCACGGCGGGCCCGGCCGCCTTCAGTCGCATATGACCCCGGCACGCCCCGTTCGCTCTGCGGTCCGGACCAGGTTATTGACGGCCCTCGCGCCACTCCCTTAAATCAAGAAGTGAAATATGCGCCCGAGGTGATCGCCCCAACCGTTCACCTCTCGGTGTCGATCTGTCATGCGCATGTCCCCCCACGCAAAGTGATGTGATGACCGTGCCCGTGCCCCGCCAAGCCGTACGCCCCCGCCGCCGCCGTACCGCCCTCTATGCGGCCTCCCTGCTCTGCTGTTCCGTCCTCCTCACCGCCCTCCCCGGCGGAGCCTCCGCGGCACCGGCCCCCTCCCCGGCGGCCGTCTCCTTCGCCGACGAGTTCGACGGGCCGGCCGGTTCGGCGGTCGACGGCTCCAAGTGGCGGCTGGAGACCGGCGACAACGTCAACAACCACGAGCGGCAGTACTACACCGGGGGCAACGACAACGCCGCCCTCGACGGCCAGGGCAACCTCGTGATCACCGCCCGCAAGGAGAACCCCGGCAACTACCAGTGCTGGTACGGAACCTGCGAGTACACCTCGGCCCGTCTCAACACCGCGGGCAAGTTCTCGGCCGCCTACGGACACGTCGAGGTCCGCATGAAGGTCCCGCGCGGACAGGGCATGTGGCCCGCGTTCTGGATGCTGGGCGACGACTTCGGCAACGTCGGCTGGCCGCAGAGCGGCGAGATCGACGTGGTGGAAAACGTCGGGTTCGAACCCGGCACCGTCCACGGCACCCTGCACGGCCCCGGCTATTCGGGCGCCGACGGCATCGGCGCCGGGTACACCCTGCCGGGCGGAGCCGCCTTCGCCGACGACTTCCACACCTTCGCCGTCGACTGGGCCCCCGACTCCATCACCTGGTCCGTCGACGGCACGGTCTACCAGCGGCGCACCCCCGCCGACCTGGGCGGCCGGGAGTGGGTCTTCAACAAGCCCTTCTTCCTGATCCTCAATCTGGCGGTCGGCGGCTACTGGCCCGGCGATCCCGACGCCTCCACCCCCTTCCCTTCGCAACTCGTCGTCGACTACGTCCGCGTGACGACCGGCGACTGACCGGCGACTGACCGGCGACTGACCGGCGGGGCGCGGGCGGCCCATGAACGGTGGACGGCGGCAGCGGTGCTCCTGCCGCCGCCCACCCCCCTCGGCGGAAGAAGCGGAATAGCATGATCCTCATGGAACAGCGCACACTCGGCAGGACCGGCCGTGACGTCTCGGTCGTCGGACAGGGCACCTGGCAGCTCGGCGGGGACTGGGGAGAGGTCGAGGAGAGCGACGCCTTCGACGTCCTCGACGCGGCCGTCGCCTCCGGCGTCACCTTCTTCGACACCGCGGACGTGTACGGAGACGGCCGCAGCGAACAGCTCATCGGCCGCTACCTCAAGAACCGCCCGGACGCGGACGTCCTCGTCGCCACCAAGATGGGCCGGCGCGCCGACCAGGTGGCGGAGAACTACGTCCTGGACAACTTCCGTACCTGGAACGACCGTTCCCGCGCCAATCTCGGGACCGACACGCTCGACCTCGTACAACTGCACTGTCCGCCCAGCGCCGTCTACTCCTCCGACGCCGTGTACGACGCCCTGGACACCCTGGTCGACGAGCAGCGCATCGCCGCCTACGCGGTGAGCGTCGAGACCTGCGCCGAGGCGCTCACGGCCATCGCCCGGCCGGGCGTCGCGAGCGTGCAGATCATCCTCAACCCGTTCCGCCTCAAGCCCCTGGACGAGGTCCTTCCGGCGGCGGCAGCGGCGGGAGTCGGCATCATCGCGCGGGTCCCGCTCGCCTCGGGGCTGCTCTCCGGCACGTACACCAAGGACACGGTCTTCGGCCCCGACGACCACCGTACGTACAACCGCCGCGGTGAGGCGTTCGACCAGGGCGAGACGTTCTCCGGCATCGACTTCGCGACCGGTGTCGCCGCGGCCGCCGAGTTCGCCGAACTGGCCCCCGAGGGCGCCACCCCCGCGCAGACCGCGCTCCGCTGGATCATCCAGCAGCCCGGCGTCACCAGCGTGATCCCCGGCGCACGCTCGGTGGCACAGGCCCGCGCCAACGCGGCTGCCGCTTCCCTGCCGCCGCTGCCGCAGTCCACGCTGGACGCCGTACGGGAGCTGTACGACCGGTCGATCCGCCCGGAGGTCCACGACCGCTGGTGACCGGCGGCCGGGCGGCGGGACGCGGCGGGACTCAGTCGTCGTCCCGCTCGTCGTCCTCCTGGTCGTCCTGCTCCCGCTGCTCCCCGTCCTGCTGCTCCTGCCCCTGCCCCTGGTTCTGTCCCTGCTCCTGGTTCTGTCCCTGTCCGTCCTCGTTGACGTCCTGCGAGGCCGGGCCGGAGGAGGAGCCGGGATCGGGGGTGTCGGCGGAGCTGGAGTCCGGCGAGAACAGGATCATCCCCAGATACACGGCCGCCAGGAACGTCGCCGTACCCGCGATGGCGCTCGCCACCCTCGGACGCCGACGGATCGCCTCACGCGTACTGCGGCGGCGGGCCGGGGCGGACCGGGACGTGGTGTTCCGTCTTCGGCCCGTGGGCTGCGGAAGCCGGTACGTCGGCGGGGCGGGCGGGACCGCCGGGGCCGAGGGGGAAGGGGCGGGCGAGGGCGCCCGGCGGCTGCGCGGTGCGGGCGTCTGCACCGGGAGGGGCTCCGCGCGGCCGCGCCAGGCGTCGGTGCGGAACCAGTCGGAGACCTGCTGCGCGGTGGGCCGCTCCTCGGGCTTCTTGGCCAGCAGCCCGAGGAGGTACGAGTCGAAGGCCGCCGAGATGTCCACGCCCCGCTGCCGCAGCGGGACCGGCGGGGTGTCGACGTGCTGGTACAGCGTGGCGGTCGCCGTGTCGGACGTGAACGGCGGATCCCCCAGCAGGAGTTGATAGACGACGCAGCCCAGCGAGTACATGTCGGACGCGGAGTCGGCGGTACGTCCCAGAGCCCGCTCGGGGGCCAGGTAGAGGCTGGTGCCCACGATGTGCCCGGCCGTCGTCAGCGCGGTCGAGGGGTCGTCGACGAACTGGGCGATGCCGAAGTCACCGATCTTCACCGAACCGTCCGCGTCCAGCATCAGGTTGCCCGGCTTGATGTCCCGGTGGACGATGCCCTGGCGGTGCGCGGCGGCGAGACCGGCCGCCGCCTGGCCCGCGATCCGCGCGACCTGCTCGGGGTGGACCCGCTCCTGGGAGGCGAGCAGATCACCGAGGCTCTGGCCCTCGACCAGCTCCATCACCAGGAAGAACCGGTCCTCCCAGGCCCCGAAGTCGAAGACGGCCACCAGATGAGGGTGGCTCAGCCGGGCGGCGGTCTGGGCCTCCAGCCGGAACCGGGCGGTGGACGAGGCGTCCGCCTGGTCCCCCAGCAGCAGCTTCACGGCCACGGCGCGGCCCAGCACCTCGTCCGCGGCGCGCCACACCTCACCCATGCCGCCGCGGCCGATGGGGGATATCAACCGGTACCGACCAGCTACCAGCACCTGTTCACCTAACTCGAATCGTGGCCCGCTCCGACTGCCGGTCCACCGCGCCTCGGCTTGCCCCCTGAGGAGTCCGGCACGGCGGAGTGAACGACATGATCAGGATATCGGTCCGCAGGGCGGCCCATGCCCCGACGGCCCTCCGGCGCCGCGGGGCTGACGGTCCGGCACGTCCAGGAGCGCGTACCGGTCGCGGCGGATCAGACCGCCGGTGCCGAGCCGTTCCGCAGCCAGCCGTACGCGGCCTCGGCCGTGAACGCGGACTGCCCCTCCGCGAACAGCAGACCGGCGGCCTTGAACGCCGGGTCGGAGGCGGTCGCGGGCACATAGGGGACGGCGATGCAGCGCATCCCGGCCGCGTGTGCGGCGGCGGCCCCCGGAGGTGCGTCCTCCAGCACCACGCACCGGGCCGGCTCCGCCCCCATCCGCCGGGCCGTCTCCAGGAACACGTCGGGCTCCGGCTTGCCGTGCGCGACCTCCTCGGCGGAGACGTACAGGGGGATGTACGCGTCAAGGCCCGTGACCGCGAGCACCGCCTCGATCGCGGCCCTGGAGGAGCCGGAGGCCACCGCCATCGGAACCCCGTCGGCGTGCAGCCGCTCCACGAAGACCCGCATCTGCCCGAACACCTCGGTGGAGGCCCCTGCCAGCTCCAGATACAGCGCGTTCTTCCCGGCGAGCAGTTCGTCCACCGGGGCGTCGATCCCGTACTCGGCACGCAGGGTGGCCAGGGTCTCGCGTGTGCCGATGCCGATGAAGCGGGTGTGGTCGTCCCAGCCGAAGTCCGTCACGCCGTACCGGGCGAGCAGTCGGCGCCCCGCCTCGTAGTAGTTGGGTTCGCTGTCCACCAGTGTTCCGTCGAGGTCGAAGATCACGTGAGGGGTGGGTCGCGAGGTCATGGGCTCCAGCATGCCGCAACGAGCCCGCCCGCCCGGTTCGGCCGGCCCGGCCACCCCTTGCCCGTCCGGCCACCCTTTGCCCGGTCGGTTCGGTCGGCCCGGCCACCCCTTGCCCGGCCGGTTCAGTCGGCCCGGCTCCCGGCCGCCCGCCCCACGGCCTCGACCAGCGGCAGCACCCGGTGGGCCACCCGCTCGCGCAGTGCCACGTCCGTCCGGGTCCGTACGACGCCCGGCAGCTGGATCAGCCGCTGGATCACGTCCTCCAGGTGCCCGTTGTCCCGGGCCACGACCCGGGTCAGCAGATCCCCGCCGCCGGTGGTCGAGAACGCCTCGATGATCTCGGGCACCGCCGCCAGCGCGTCGCCGACCTCCACCAGATGCCCCTGGGTGACCTCCAGGTGGACGAAGGCGAGGACGGGGTGGCCGAGGGCGGCGGGGGAGAGGACCGGCCCGGTCCCGGTGATCACACCGTCCCGCTCCAGCCGGTCGAGCCGCGCCTGCAAGGTGCCGCGGGCCACCCCGAGGATGCGGGCGTACTCCCGCACGCTGGTACGCGGCTGCTCGATCAGCAGACGCAGGATCCGGGTGTCGAGAGCGTCCACGGCCATGGTCCGTCGGTCTCCTTCTGGTCCTTCCGGTCCCTGCGATGCCACTGTGACTGTACCGATGGCACAGCACCGCGCGAGCGGGGGCAAAGGCTCTTGGCGGCTCGTGTGCGATGTGTGAAGATCGCGTGGCGGCGGCGGACCGGTGTGACCGGTGGCGGCCTGTGGCGGCGGTCATCGTGATGGTCGCGCGGGGGCGAGGGCGGGGAACTTTCACATGCGCATACCTACTTTTCTCATCATCATTCCGTTTCTCCTGAGCGCCGTGCTGTTCGCGGCGGCGGAGTACCGGGACCGGAAGGCGGTGAACGCGGGCGCGCCGAAGGCCGAAAAAGGCCTTCTTCCGATCCGCTGGGTGTCCGTGGCTGTCATCGTGCTCGCGTCCGTCGCCGGAACGGCCCTCGGCGGATACGTGGGTGACGGGTTCCATGTGGTCGCCTTCGTGGTGAGCCCCTGTTGGTCCTTCCTCCCCCTGTTCGCGGTCACGAGGTTCCTGGGCCGGGTGCCCGGCACGGCGGCGGTCCTGGCGCTCGGGCTCTCCGCCGGTGTCTTCTCCTTCCTGTTCGCGGTCTCCTTGAAGGCGGTCTCCTTGGAGTAGGCCGGGCCGGTCCGAAGCAGGCCCGGGCCGGGAGCCCCGGCCTTCGGTGGTCCGATGGCCCCCTCCTGGCCGACAGGGCGAGGAAGGGGCTGTGCCATTGGCACAGGTTTTTCCTCATCGTTTGATCCACGGGCTCCCTGGATGCTCTGATACTCATGTCGATGGCGCTGCGGATCTCCGCGGCGCCTTTTTCATGCGGAGAGCGCGGATCCTCGCGGAGACGCGGAAAGGGCACAGTGTGCTGAAGAGGGTGTTCGTGGCACCGGACCCGGGACGGGTACGGCTGCGGTCCGCCGGCCGGGCCGTCATCGGGGTCGCGCTCGCGGTCGCGCTGTGCGGACTCGTCGGCCACTCGCTCGGCGCGGCCATCACCGGCGGTCTCGCGGCGCTGCTCGCCCTTTTCACGGTGACCGACACGACGGTCCGGCAGCAGATGGTCACCACCGCGCTGCTCCCCGTCGCCGGGCTCCCGGTCCTCGCCGTCGCCGCCCTCCTGCACGACCAGCCCGTCGCCCGCGACCTGGTCTTCCTCACCGTCACGGGCGTGGGCGTCTACGCCCGGCGCTGGGGGCCGCGCGGGAACGCGCTGGGGATCTTCGCGTTCATGATGTTCTTCATCGCCCAGTTCCTGCACGCCACGCCCACTCAGTTGCCCGGACTCTTCGCCGCTGTCGTCCTCGCCCTGTTGGCTTCATCGGCGGTTCGGTTCGGTCTGTGGTGCTTCGAACGCCGCTCTCCGGCCACGGTTGCGCCCGCTCCGGCAGGAGGGCGAGGTCTGGAGCGTGCGACCACCCGCCAGGCGATGCAGGCGACTGTGGCGTGCGGGTTCGCTCTGGGGGCGGGGCAGGTGCTGTCGCAGGATCGCTGGTACTGGGCGGTGGGCACCGCCTGGTGGATCTTCGTGAACACCACGTCGCGGGGCGAGACCCTGGTGCGGGGTTTCCGCCGGGTCGTGGGCACGGTCCTGGGGATTCCCGCCGGGCTGCTCATCGCCATTCCCCTCCAGGGAAACCTCACGGGCACGGCGGTCCTGGTGGCGGTATGCGTCTTCGGGATCTTCTACACAGCCGCGGTGTCGTACTCCTGGATGATCTTCGCCGTCACATTGATGGTCTCCCTCCTCTACGGCCTGCTCGGAGTCCTGAACCCCGGACTCCTCGTGCTGCGGCTGGCGGAGACCGGGGTCGGGGCGCTGGGGGCCGCCCTCGCGGTGCTGCTGGTCCTTCCCGTGACCACGCACGCGACGACCCATTCCTGGATCCAGCGCGCACTGAGCTGTGTCCACGCGTGCACCGCCCAGGCCGCCGCGCGTATGGCCGGCACCCCGGGCGCCGACCCGGAGCCGCACATCGCCGAGCTCGAACTTCTGCTGGGGCGGGTACGGCTCTCCCTCGCACCCCTGGTCCACCCGCTCAATCCGTTTCGCGCCCGCAAGGCCCGCGCCCGCAGGGTGCTGGCCCTGCTCGACGACTGTGCCCGTGAGGTGCGCAGCCTGGCCCTCGCCGCCGCCGACCCCGACGCCTCGCACGACGCCCGCCTCGCGGCCGCCTGCTGGCGGGTCCAGTCCGCGGTCGAGGCCCTCACCGCGCCCCGGCCCGGCACGGTCCCGGCAGCGCCCGTCCACCCGCATCGCTCCACCGCGGCCGAGCCCGCCCTCGCCCACCTCCACGGTCTGGAACGTGCCCTCGCCGAACTTGCCAGCCCGCTCAGCCACGCTCCTTACGCGGCGTCGACGAACTCGTGAAGTCGGCAAGCTCCTGAACCGGGGCGGAGGACAGGGCCCCCGACCGATCGAGCTCGGACTCGGGCTCGGGCTCGCGCTCAGCGCGGGCGTGGCGGGCCGTCCTGCGGCTTGTCCGGATCCGCCGGGCTCAGCCGCGCGACCAGCTCCCGTTTGAGCACCTTGCCGCTGGGGCCGAGGGGGAAGGCGTCCACGAACTCCACCCGGCGCGGGTATTTGTACGGTGCCATCCGCTCCCTGCTCCAGGCGACGATCTCGGCGCCCAGGGCCGGGCCCGGCGCCGTGCCGGGGCGGGCCCTCACCACCGCGCACACCTCCTCGCCGTGGACGGGGTGGGGGAGCCCGACGACGGCTGCCTGGGCGATCGCCGGGTGGCGGGCCAGGACGTCCTCCACCTCGCGCGGGTAGACGTTGTACCCGCCGCGCAGCACCACGTCCTTCTTGCGGTCGACGACGGACAGATAGCCCTCGTCGTCCTTGACGCCGAGGTCGCCCGAGCGGAACCAGCCGTCCACGATGGCCTCGGCGGTCGCCTCCGGCCGGTTCAGGTAGCCGGCCATCACGTTGTGCCCCCGGATGACGATCTCCCCCACCTCGCCGACGGGCAGCAGCTCGATCCTCCCCTCCACCTCGGCTCGGGCGATCTCGACCTCGACGCCCCAGATCGGCCGGCCCACCGTGCCCGGTCTGAGCGGCCACGCCTTCTGGTTGTAGGCCACCACCGGAGACGTCTCGGTCAGTCCGTACCCTTCGAGGACCGGGCAGCCGAACGCCTCCCGGAACGCGTCCAGGACCGCCACCGGCAGCGCGGCGCCGCCGGAGAACGCGCGGTCGAGCGCGGGCCTGCGCGGGTCGGCGCGGGCGGCGTCGAGGAGTGCCGTGTACATCGTCGGGACCCCCATGAACACGGTGCAGCCCTCCCGCACCATGAGGTCCAGCGCGCCCGGCCCGTCGAACCGGGGCATCAGCACCAGGGTCGCCCCCGCCCGGAAGCAGGTGTTCATACCGCAGATCTGGCCGAAGGTGTGGAACAGCGGCAGACAGCCGAGCAGGACGTCGTCCTCGGTGAAGTCGAACGGCGACAGCATGGTCGTGTCGACGTTCATCACCACGTTGAGATGGGTGAGCAGGGCGCCCTTGGGGCGCCCGGTGGTGCCGGAGGTGTAGAGGATCACCGCGATGTCCTCGGGGGTGCGCGGCACCTGACGGTCGATCGGGGTGCTCCGCGCAGCGAGCGCGTCCAGCCGTGGCGCGGAGGACCTCTCCTTTTCCATGACGGTGAGTACGGGCGTGCCGACGACCTCCGCCGCCCTGCCGCCCTCGGCCAGGAGCGGGGCGGCGCAGATCAGCGCCGCCGCCCCGGAGTCCTTGAGGACGTACGCGATCTCGTCCGCCCGGAGCAGGGCGTGGACCGGGACCGCGATCGCGCCGAGCGCGAGCACACCGAAGTAGGCCGACGGGAAGTGCGGTGTGCTGGGCAGCAGCAGCGCCACCCTGTCGTCGGGGCCGATGCCCCGCGCGCGCAGCGCCGCCGCGTACCTCCGTGCCTCGTCCCACAGTTCGCGGTAGGTGATCTTCCGCGTACCGGACACGACCGCCGGGTGCTCCGGTCGCCGTAGCGCGGACTCGGCGAGTATGGACGCCACGGAGAGGGTCACGGGGGTTTCACCCGCTCGCTTCCACGGCGAGGCGTGCCTTGTCCGGTTTGCCGACGCCGGTCAGGGGCAGCGTGGAGCGGATGTGGATCCGTGCGGGAACGTGCTTGGGCGAGATGGTGGCCCGGATGTGTTCCGCCAGTCCGCCGGGGTCGGCCGTGCCCGGTTCGCGCAGCACCACGGCGGCGTGCAGGTGCTCGATCCGGTCCTGGTCCCGGACGCAGAAGACGGCGGCCTGTACGACAGCGGGATGGGCCAGGAGGGCGTTCTCCACGGTCACCGGATGGATCTTGATGCCATTGGTCTTGATCACCTCGCCGATCCGGCCGCGCAGGTGAAGGTAGCCGTCACCGTCGACGGAGCCGAGGTCACCGGTGTGCACCCAGCCGTCCTGTACGGTCCGGGCGGTGAGCTCGGGCTCGGCCACGTACTCACTCATCGTGAACGGCGACCGTACGCAGACCTCGCCGGTCTCGCCGGGCGGCAGGTCGCGGTGGTCGTCGGGATCGGTGATCCGGACCCAGCCGGGCATCGGCCGGCCGACCGTGACCCGCAGCCGGGCATCGAGGTGCTCGGCGGGCGAGAGCATGCTGACGAAGCCCGCCTCGCTGGTGGCGTACACCTGGATCAGCACATCGCCGAAGACCTTGACCGCCTCGCCCAGGCGCTCGGGGGACGCGGGGGAGCCCACGTACGTGACCATCCGGAGGCCGGCCAGGTCGGTCGAGCCCACCTCCGGATGGTCCATGAGCAGGTACAGCTGGGGAGGGGAGAGCAGCATCCGGGTGATCCCGTACCGCTCGACGCAGCGCAGCGCGTCTCCCGGGTCGAAGCCGTCCCGCAGGACCACCGAGCCACCGGATGCGAGTGAGTCGTCGGCCGTGGCGCCGCTGGAGTGGCTCAGCGGCAGGCAGGCCAGATAGACCGACCGCCAGCCCATCTGGAGTCCGGCGGAGATGAAACCGTTGCGGGCCCGGAAGTCGAAGGCGATGCCCTTCGGCTCACCGGTCGTCCCGCTCGTGTACGTCACCACCGCCGTCCGGTCGAGTCCGATCCCGACGGCGTCCGCATCCAGCGCGTCCGGGTCCCCGGCCGTCAGGTCCAGGACATCGGGGCCGAGATCGCCCAGGGCGACGAGGGCGAGCGGAGTGTCCAGCCGCTCGCGCAGCTCACGGGCGGTCGCGACGGTCTCCGCGTCGACGGCCAGGTACGTCGCACCGGTCTCCCGGAGGATCTTGAGCTTGGCGTCGGCGGCCAGGTGGTCCGCCGGGTCGACCGCGTTGGTGGTGTGCAGATGGACCACCGTGGCCCCGACCAGATTCGCGGCGTACCGCAGGACCAGGGTCGGGCCGGTGTTGGTGACGGTCAGGATGGCGACCACGGTCCCGTCGGTCCCGTCGGCCCCGTCGTCGGTCCCGTTGGAGTGCCGGTGCAGGGCCTGCGCGGCTGACCGGACCAGGGTGGTCAGCTCCGCCGCGGTGAGCGTCCTGTCGCGCCAGGACAGGACGACTTTCTCCGGTTCTGCGGAGATTACCTCAAGGATCTGGCTGACATACGTTTCGTTCGACGGCATAGGAAACTCCAGTGGTGCCGTGTCGAGGAATTTCCGCAGAGCCTACAACACGCAGATCGGGTATTACCAGGAGAGTGAATTGAAGGAACGGATGTGCGGGAGGCCTTGAATTGTCGCAGCCCGCGCCATCGAAGTGATATTCCGCCCTGAGACAATACCCTCTACCGGTTCGGCCCCCGCATCGGCTTAAGTCTTCGGAGAAAAGGGTCGTCATGAACCATTACCTGGAACTCTTCTCACGGCATATGGGGGAAGGTGGGTCACCGGAGGCGAAACGGGAGTTTCTTGAGATCGGCCGGGTCGCCGGGAAGTTTCCGGCGGCCCGGAGCGTGCGGGACGGGGTCGCCTCGGAGATCAGTGTCTGGTGCAGCAACGACTACCTGGGAATGGGCCAGCACCCGCTGGTACTGGCGGCGACCCGGGAGGCCCTCGACGAGTACGGCGCGGGCTCGGGCGGCTCCCGGAACATCGGCGGGACCAACCACTACCACGTGCTGCTGGAAAAGGAACTGGCAGATCTGCACGGCAAGGCGGACGCCCTTCTCTTCACCTCCGGGTACACCGCCAACGACGGAGCCCTCACGGTCCTCGCCGGCCGGCTGGGGAACTGCGTCGTCTTCTCCGACGAGATGAACCACGCCTCGATCATCGACGGACTCCGCCACAGCGGCGCCGAGAAACACATTTTCCGCCACAACGACACGGCACATCTGGAAGAGCTGATATCCGCCACCGACCCCGACCGGCCGAAGATGATCGTCATGGAGTCGGTCTATTCGATGGGAGGTGATATCGCCCCGCTCGCCGAGATCGCCCGGATCGCCCGCAAGCACGGCGCGATGACCTTCCTCGACGAGGTTCACGCGGTCGGGATGTACGGGCCGGAGGGAGCCGGTATCGCCGCGAGCCTGGGCCTCGCGGACGAGTTCACCGTCATCATGGGAACACTCGCCAAGGGATTCGGCACCACCGGCGGATACATCGCCGGTCCCGCCGATCTGGTCGACGCGGTGCGCGGCCTGTCCCGCTCCTTCATCTTCACCACCGCCCTGCCACCGGCGGTCGTGGCAGGCGCGCTCGCCGCGGTCCGGCACCTGCGCACCTCGGACGAGGAACGCGACCGGCTCCGCGAGAACGCGCGGCTGACGCACCGGCTGCTCACGGAACACGGCATCCCCTTCGTCTCCGACGGGTCCCACATCGTCTCGATCTTCGTCGGGGACGACGCGCTCGCCCGGCGGATCTCCGCCCTGCTGCTGGCACGCCATGGCATCTACGTACAGGCGATCAACGCGCCGAGCGTCCGCGCGGGCCAGGAGATCCTCAGGAGCGCACCCGGCGCCGTCCACGAGCCCGCGGAGGTCGAGGAGTTCGTCGCGGCACTGGACGGGATCTGGCGGGAACTGGGGGTGACGCGAGCTCCTGGCCCGCACCGGTCGCCCGGAACGGACGGCTGACCCGCCCCACGGGTTGCGCGTGGCTCCTCCGCTGCTCCGCGACCTGCCCCACGCGGAGCGCGCGGCTGGCTCTTCCGCCGCTCCCCACCCCGCCCGCTCCCCGTACCCGCATCCTGTCGCGGCCTGCGATATCGGGCCGCTATGCGACGTCGGCAAGATCGACGTCGCAGGTCTGGTGGCGGTACCCGTCGGCCATGACGAAGGCGTACCGGCCGACGCGCGACCCGTGGGAGCGGGCACCCCGCCACCGCCCGGTGACTGATGGTCCTGCTCGCCGTGAAGGAGTCCGAAAACACGATGGCGCACCCCGACGGTACGGAAGCACCGCTGCTGTGGACACTGGCCGGCAGCGGCAAGGAGTCGCTGGCGGCCGGCGCGCGCGGCCTGCACGCGTACCTGGCCGGTCGTGACGACTGGAGCCCCCAGGACATCGCGCTCACCCTCGCGCGCACCGCCTCCGAGGGGAGCCGGCGGGCGGCACTGGTGGCGGACGGCCGTGACGGATTCCTGCGCCGGCTGGACGCGCTCGCCGAGGGCAGGAGCATGCCCGGTCTGGTGGAGGGCGCCGCCGGGGCCGACCGCCGGGTCGCCTTCGTGTTTCCCGGACAGGGCGCGCAATGGCCCCGGATGGCGGTGGACCTGCTGGACACCTCCACGGTGTTCCGCGACCGGATGGACGCGTGCGCGCAGGCCCTGGAACCCTTCGTCGACTGGTCGCCCATCGACGTGCTCCGCGCCCCGGACGCGCCGGGCGCACCTGCCGGGGACCGGGCCGACGTGGTGCAGCCCCTGTTGTTCGCCGTGACGGTGTCGCTCGCCGAACTGTGGCGCTCCCACGGTGTGGAACCGGCTGCCGTGCTCGGGCACAGCGTCGGCGAGGTCACCGCCGCCGCGGTCTCCGGCGCGCTGTCCCTGGACGACTCCGCGCGGGTGGTGGCCCTGTGGAGCCAGGCCCAGGCGACCCTGGCCGGGCAGGGCGACATGGTCTCCGTCATGGCCCCGGCCGACGAGGTCGAGCCGAGGCTGCGCCGCTGGGAGGGCCGCCTCGTCGTCGCCGCGCACAACGGCCCGCGCTCCGTGATCGTCTCCGGCGACCGCGACGCCGCCGCCGAACTCCTCGCCGACCTGGCCGCCGACGCGGTGCACGCCCGGCGGATCGCCGTGGGCCTGGCCGCCCATTCCCCCCACATCGACGCGATCATCCCCCGGATGCGCGCCGATCTCGCCCCGATCCGCCCCCGTACGCCGCAGCTGCCGTACTACTCCGGACTGACCGGCGGACGACTGGACGCCCCGGCACTGGACGCCGACTACTGGTGCCGCAACCTCCGCAACACGGTCAGGTTCCACCAGGCGGCCGGGGCCCTGCTGCGGGACGGACACGGCGTCCTGCTGGAGGTCAGCCCGCACACCGTGCTGACCTCCGCCCTCACGGACTGCGTGGAGGAACACGGCGCGCAGACCGCCGTCCTCGGGACGCTGCGCCGGGACCAGGACGGTCCGGGCCGGTTCCTGACCTCGCTCGGTGACCTGTACGTGCACGGTGTCACCCCGGAACGGGAAGCGCTGTCCGCCCCGGAGCACGCCATGGTGCGGGACCTCCCGGCGGCTGTCCTGGCGGCGCTCTCGGAGACCGGCCCGGCGGCGGACGCGAACGGGCCGGACGGCACGGGCGGTGACGGGGATGCCGCCACCGCGTTCCATGCGGAGCTGGCCGGAATGGACGTACGGGAGCGGCGCGCCGCGCTGGCACGGCTGGTGGGCGAGGAGATCGCCGCACTGACCGGGCGGTCCGACCCCGTCCCCGCCGAACTGGCCTTCCTCGACCTGGGATTCGACTCCGTCACCGCCGTGGAGCTGCGCAACCGGCTGAGCGCGGCGACGGCGCTGCGCATCCCGGCGACGGTCGTCTTCGACTGCCCGACCCCGGAGGCCCTGACCGCGTACCTCTGCGCCGAGATCAGCGGCGACCGGCCCGACGCGGACCCGGACCCGGACGCGGCCGATCCGGTGCGGCGGCCCGTGGACGACGACCCCGTGGTGATCGTCGGGATGGGCTGCCGCTACCCCGGCGGTGTCGGCAGCCCCGACGAACTCTGGGAGCTGGTGTCGGCAGGCGCCGACGCCGTCTCCGCGCTGCCCGACGACCGGGGCTGGGACACCGCCGGACGGTACGACCCCGCACCGGGGACGCCGGGCCGGTACTACCAGCGGGAGGCGGGTTCGCTCGCCGGTGCGGCCGATTTCGACGCGGAGTTCTTCGGTATCTCGCCGCGCGAGGCGGCGGCGATGGACCCCCAGCAGCGGCTGCTGCTGGAGACGACCTGGGAAGTCCTGGAGCGGGCCGGGATCGATCCCGCCACCCTGCGGCGGACCCCGACGGGCGTCTACGTCGGCGCGATGACCATGGACTACGGCCCCCCTCTCGAACAGGGCGCCGACGAGGGCGGCCACCTGCTGACCGGCAACACCGGAAGCGTCGCGTCGGGCCGACTGGCCTACACCCTCGGTCTGGAGGGGGCGGCGGTCACCGTGGACACGGCGTGCTCGTCCTCGCTGGTGGCCTTACACCTCGCGGTACGGGCGCTGCGGTCGGGCGAATGCTCGCTGGCCCTGGCAGGCGGCGCGACCGTGATGTCCACGATCGGCATGCTCGTGGAGTTCAGCCGTCAGGGCGGTCTGGCCCCGGACGGCCGCTGCAAGGCATTCGCGGCAGCCGCCGACGGCTTCGGCCTGGCCGAGGGCGTGGGGATGCTGCTGCTGGAGCGCTTGTCGGACGCGCGGCGCCATGGGCATCCGGTGCTGGCGGTGGTACGGGGTTCGGCCACGAACCAGGACGGTGCGAGCAACGGTCTGACGGCGCCGAGCGGTCCGTCCCAACAGCGGGTGATCCGTGCGGCGTTGGCCGATGCGGGGGTGTCGGCGTCGGACGTGGACGTGGTGGAGGCGCACGGTACGGGGACGAGACTGGGTGACCCGATCGAGGCGCAGGCGCTGCTGGCCACGTACGGGCGGAGCCGTCCGGCGGACCGGCCGGTGTGGATCGGCTCGCTGAAGTCCAACATCGGCCATACCCAGGCCGCGGCGGGTGTGGGCGGTGTCATCAAGTCGGTGCTGGCGATGCGGCACGGGGTGATGCCGAAGACGCTGCATGTGGACGGTCCGACGCCTGAGGTGGACTGGTCGGCGGGGGCGGGGCGGTTGCTGACGGAGTCCCGTACGTGGGACGACGCGGGCCGTCCGCGCCGGGCGGGTGTGTCCTCCTTCGGCATCAGCGGGACCAACGCTCACGTGATCCTGGAGTCCGCCCCGGCCGAGGCTCCGGCCGGGGCGGTGGAGGATGCTCGGCGTCCTGGGGCGGTGGTGTGGCCGGTGTCGGCGCGCAGCGCGGAGGCTCTGCGGGCGCAGGCGGGCGCGTTGGCGGCGCGGGTGGTGGCGGAGCCTGGGCTCGATGTGGCGGACGTGGGGTACTCGCTGGCGGTGGGGCGCGCGTCGTTCGAGCACCGTGCGGTGGTGGTGGGCGGGGACCGGAGTGAGCTGCTCGGCGGGGTGAAGGCGCTGGCGGAGGGGCGGTCGGCACCGGGGTCGGGGCTGGTTTCGGGTCGTTCGGTGTTGGTGTTTCCGGGTCAGGGTTCGCAGTGGGTGGGGATGGCTGCGGAGTTGTTGGGTGGGTCGGAGGTGTTCGCGGGGCGGATGGGTGAGTGCGAACGGGCTCTGGGGCCTTACGTCGATTGGTCGTTGACGGAGGCGTTGGGTTCTGAGGAGTTGTTGGGGCGGGTTGATGTGGTGCAGCCGGTGTTGTGGGCGGTGATGGTGTCGTTGGCGGAGGTGTGGCGGTCGTTCGGTGTGGCTGTGGATGGGGTGGTGGGTCATTCGCAGGGTGAGGTTGCTGCGGCGTGTGTGGCGGGTGGTTTGAGTTTGGAGGACGGGGCGCGGGTGGTGGCGTTGCGTTCTCGTGCGGTGGGGGTGTTGGCGGGGCGTGGTGGTATGGCGTCGGTGCCGTTGCCGTGTGATGGGGTGCGTGAGCGGCTGGGTGTGTGGGCTGGTCGGTTGTCGGTTGCGGCGGTCAACGGGCCTTCTTCGACAGTGGTTTCGGGTGATGCGGATGCGGTTGCCGGGCTCGTGGAGGAGCTCAACGGTGAGGGTGTGCGGGCCCGTCGTGTCGAGGTGGATTACGCGTCGCACTCCTCGCATGTGGAGGAGATCCGTGAGCGGTTGCTCGCTGATCTGAAGGACATCACCCCGCGTTCGGGTGCGGTGCCGTTCTATTCGAGCGTGACCGGTGGGCTGTTGGACACGAAGGCCCTGGATGCCGAGTACTGGTACCGGAATCTGCGGGAGACGGTCGAGTTCGAGCAGGCGACGGGGACGCTCTTGGGGGAGGGGTTCCGGTTCTTCATCGAGGCAAGTCCGCACCCGGTGCTGGGTGTTGCGGTGGGGGAGTCGGCTGAGGCCGCTGGTGTGGAGGCTGCGACGCTCGGGACCTTGCGGCGTGATGAGGGTGGTCCGGAGCAGGTGTTGCGTGCGGTGGGGCGTGCGTGGGAGCGGGGGTTGGGGGTCGACTGGTCGGGGGCGTTCCCGGGAGCGCGGCGGGTCCAGTTGCCGACGTACGCCTTCCAGCGGCGGCGCTACTGGCTGACGGCCCCCGCCGCCGTCCCGGCCGCCCCCGCCGAGGACCGCTGGGACGATCTGGAATCACAGGACCCCGCCCAGCTCGCCGAGACCCTCGGGGTCGGCCGTGCGGCCCTGGACGAAGTCCTGCCTGCCCTGGCCACCTGGCGCTCTGTCAGAAGCCGTGAACGGAGGGCGGATTCCTGGCGCTACCACGTTGCCTGGGCACCTCTGTCGGTCGCGCCTGCGGACGGCCTCGCCGGTCGCTGGCTCGCCCTGCGTCCCGAGGGCGACGAGGCGTCGGCCGTCCTGGACACCCTCGGCGAGGCCGGAGCCGGCCTCCTCCCGTGCGTCGTCGCCGATCCGGGCGCGACCCGCGAACAACTGGCCGCTCTGCTCACGGAGACCGTCGGGGAGCAGCCGATCGCCGGAGTGCTCTCCCTGCTGTCCTGGGAGGAGCGCCCCCATCCCGACCACCCCGACCTGCCCGGCGGTCCGGCGCTGACCCTCGCGCTGGCCCAGGCGCTGGAGGACGCGGGCATCGACGCCCGGCTCTGGACGCTGACGAAGGGAACGGCGGTCCTCGGCGGCGCGGAGCGGCCCGGGCACGTCGGTCAGGCCGCGTCCGCCGCCCTGGGCCGGACGCTGGCGCTGGAGCACCCGCACCGCCGGGGCGGTCTGATCGACCTGCCCGAGGTGCTGGACGCACGGGCCGCCCGCCGCCTGTGCGCGGTGCTCGCGGGAGCCGTGGCCGATGAGGAACAGGTGGCGGTGCGCTCCACCGGGGTCCATGGGCGCCGCCTCCGGCCCGCCCCATCCCCCGTACTACCGAAGGCCGGTGAAGGGGGCGCGGTCGGCCGGGCACGTACGCGCCCGTCGTGGCAGGGTACGGTCCTCGTCACCGGCGGCACCGGTGGCGTCGGCTCGCACACGGCGCGCTGGCTCGCGGGCCAGGGCGCGGAGCGGCTGCTGCTGGTCAGCCGTCGTGGCGCCGACGCACCCGGTACGGACGCGCTGCGAGCCGAACTGACGGCGCTGGGCGCCGAAGTGGCCTTCGCGGCCTGCGACATCGCCGACCCGGCCGCACTGGCGGCACTGGTCGCCGACATCCCGGCGCGATACCCGCTGTCCGCCGTCATCCACGCGGCGGGCGTCCTCGACGACGGTGTGCTCGACGCGCTGGACCCCGCGCGGCTCGCCGTGGTGCTGCGCGCCAAGCTGACCACCGCACGCAACCTGCACGAGGCCACCGCGGATCTCGACCTGTCGGCCTTCGTGGTGTTCTCGTCGGTGATGGGCGTCGTGGGCAACGCCGGGCAGGGCAACTACGCGGCCGCCAACGCCGCCGTCGACGCACTCGTCGCCGCCCGCCGGGCGGCCGGGCTGCCCGGCACGTCCGTGGCCTGGGGAGCCTGGGCCGGGCCGGGCATGCTGGCGGACGAAGTCGCCGCGCGGCTGCGGGACTTCGGCATGCCGGTGATGGAGCCCGAGACGGCCGTCACCGCGATCGGCCGGGCACTCGCGGAGGATGACACGCTGGTCGTGGTCGCCGATGTCGACTGGCGGCGCTTCACCACGGGCCTGGGCCTGCGGTCCGCCGCCCTGCTCGACGGGATACCGGACCCGGCTGCCGCGAACCTGGCCCCCGGCAACCCCGTACCGTCGGCGGCCCGGGAAGGCGGTGGCTCCGCCGACGCCCTGCGGCAGCGGATCGCCGTACTGCCGCGCCACGAGGACCGGGTCAGGGCCCTCACCGAACTGGTACGCACCCACGCGGCGACGGTCCTGCGCCACCCCGACGCCGACGCGGTCCAGCCCGGAAAGGCGTTCTCCGCGCTCGGCTTCGATTCGCTGACGGCGGTCGAGCTGCGCAACCGGCTCGCCGCCGCCACCGGACTGGCCCTGCCCGCCGCCGTCCTGTTCGACCACCCCACGCCGTCGGCACTGGCCGACCGGCTGCTCGCGGACCTGGACCTGGGCCTTGACCTGGACTTGGACCTGCCGGACGCGGCGAGCGACACCGCCGGGTCCGCCCGCCCCGTCGGCACCGGGGCGAGCCGGGCGGCGGAGCCCGGCAGCGGCGAGCCGATCGCGATCGTCGGCATGGGCTGCCGCTTCCCCGGCGGGGTCGTACGGCCCGAGGACTTCTGGCACCTGGTCTCGAAGGGCATCGACGCCGTCGGCGCCTGGCCGTCGAACCGGGGCTGGGACACCGAGGGGCTGTACGACCCCGACCCCGACCGCGCCGGTACGACGTACAGCAGGCAGGGTGGCTTCCTGCACGATGTCCCCGAGTTCGACGCGGAGTTCTTCGGCATCTCGCCGCGCGAGGCGCTGGCCATGGACCCCCAGCAGCGGCTGCTCCTGGAAACCGCCTGGGAGGCGGTCGAGGGCGCCGGGCAGGACCCGACCGCGCTGAAGGACCGGCAGGTCGGCGTCTACATCGGTACCAACGGCCAGGACTACTCCGCGCTGCTGGAGGGTGCCGAGGGGATCTCCGAGGGCCATCTGCTGACCGGGAACACGGCCAGCGTGCTGTCGGGGCGGCTGTCCTACGTCCTCGGCCTCCAGGGGCCCGCGCTCACCGTCGACACCGCGTGCTCCTCGTCGCTGGTGGCGCTGCACCTGGCCGTGCAGGCACTGCGGCGCGGCGACTGCGAACAGGCCCTCGCGGGCGGGGTGTCGGTGATGAGCACCCCGCGGCTCTTCGTGGAGTTCAGCCGTCAGCGCGGGCTCGCCGCCGACGGACGGTGCAAGGCGTTCTCGGCGGAGGCGGACGGTACGGGCTGGGGCGAGGGCGCCGGGGTGCTGCTGCTGGAGCGCCACAGCGACGCCCTGCGCCACGGCCACCCCGTCCTCGCGCTGATCAGCGGCACCGCCGTGAACCAGGACGGCGCCAGCAACGGGCTCACCGCCCCCAACGGCCCGTCCCAGCAGCAGGTCATCCGCGCCGCCCTGGCCGACGCCGCGCTGCGAGCCGACCAGATCGACGCGATCGAGGCCCACGGTACGGGTACGAGGCTCGGCGACCCCATCGAGGCGCAGGCGCTCCAGGCCGTCCACGGACCGGCGCGCCCGGCGGACCGCCCGCTGTGGCTCGGCTCGGTGAAGTCGAACATCGGGCACACCCAGGCGGCGGCCGGGGTGGCCGGGGTGATGAAGATGGTGCTGGCCATCCGCCACGGCGAACTGCCGGGAACCCTGCACGCCGGGACGCCCAGCCCCCACGTCGACTGGTCCGGCGGTGGCATCCGCCTGCTCACCGTGCGTACGCCGTGGCCGGAGACGGGGAGCCCGCGTCGGGCGGGCGTGTCGTCGTTCGGCATCAGCGGCACCAACGCGCACGTGATCATCGAGCAGGCGCCCGCCATCGCGGTCGTGCCTGCCCTGGAGCGGGTCGATGCCTCGGACCGGGTCGACGCTCTGGTCCGGGTCGATGCTCCGGACGTGCCCACCTCGGACGCCGCCGCCTCGGACACCGCCGCCGCCATGGCCATCGCGGCGGTCACCGCCACCCCCACCGCCCGCCGTACCGGCCCGCCCGTGCCGCTGCTGCTCTCGGCCAGGACCCCCGAGGCCTTGCGGGCGCAGGCCGGCCGGCTGGTGAGCCGGCTCGATGCCGACCCGGACCTCGAACTGGCGGACGTCGCCTACTCGCTCGCCACGGGACGAGCCCCGCTCGAACACCGGGCCGCCGTGCTGGGACGGGACCGGGCGGCCGTCCGGCGCTCGCTCACCGCGCTCGCGCGCGGCACGTCGGCGGGCCGACTGCTCACCGGCGGCGCCGTACGCTCCGGCCGGACCGCCTTCCTCTTCCCGGGACAGGGCAGCCAGCGGGCCGGAGCGGGCGCGGAGCTCTACCGTGACGACCCGGTGTTCGCCGACGCCCTCGACGAGGTGCTGACCGGCCTGGACCCGCACCTCGATCTCCGCCTGCGCGACATCCTGTTCGCCGGGCCCGGAACGCCCGGTGCGGATCTGCTCGACCGCACCCGGTACACCCAGCCCGCGCTGTTCGCCCTGGAGACGGCGCTGTTCCGGCTCGTACGGCACTGGGGGGTGCGGCCCGACCTGCTGATGGGGCACTCCATCGGCGAACTCGCCGCCGCCCACGCGGCGGGCGTGCTGGACCTGCCCGACGCCTGCGCGCTGGTGGCGGCCCGGGGACGGCTGATGGACGAACTGCCCGAGGGCGGGGCGATGGTGGCGGTGGAGGCCACCGAGGACGAGGTGCGCCAGGCCCTGCTGGACGACCGCACCGGGCACCCCGCCCAGGACCGGGACGCGGACCCGGGCCGGGACCCGGATCAGGACGCGGTGGACATCGCCGCCGTCAACGGGCCCACCTCGGTGGTCCTGTCCGGTGACGCGGACGCGGTGCACCGCCTGGCCGAGGCGTTCCGCTCCCGGGGGCGGCGGATCCGGCGCCTGAGCGTGAGCCACGCGTTCCACTCCGCCCGGATGGACGGGATGCTCGACGCGTTCCGGGACGTGGCCGAGTCGCTGACGTACCACGCTCCCGGCATCGAGATCGTCTCCAACCTGACCGGGCGTACGGCCACGGCAGAGGAGCTCCGCTCCCCCGATCACTGGGTACGCCACGTCCGGGACACCGTGCGCTTCCTGGAAGGGGCCCGTCGGCTGCGGGCCGAGGGCGCGACGACGTACCTCGAACTCGGACCGGGCGGCGTCCTGTCCGGCATGCTCCACGCCTGCCTCTCCGACCCCGACCCCGCCTCTGCCCCCACTCCCACCTCCGCCCCCACCTCCGCTCCTGACCCCGGCGACACCGGGACGGTGCCGCTGCTGCGCGACGGCCGCGGTGAGCCGGACGCGGTCCGTACCGCACTCGCCTCGCTGCACCTGCGCGGCGTACCGGTGGACTGGTCGGCGGGCTGGAGCGGCACCGACGTACGGCGGGTCGATCTGCCCACCTACGCGTTCCAGCGCAGGCGCTTCTGGCCGGAAGCCGCTCCGGACCCGGCCCCCGCCGCCTGGCGCCGCCGGGGAACCACAGTCCCCGCCGGTCCCCGCCACTACCGCATCGCATGGGAGCCGCTCACCGTACCGGCGGAGCCCCGCCTCTCCGGTCGCTGGCTGCTCGTCACCCCGGACGGGCCCGGCGCCGAGGACACCGTACTTGCCTGTGAACAGGCCCTCGCCGGACACGGCGCCGATGTGGTCGTGATCCGGGTCGGGGCCGCCGTCGAACGCGCTGAACTGGCCTCGTTGCTGCCGGAGTTCGGCGTACTGGAGGGCGTTCTGTCCCTGCTGGCCCTGGCCGAGGGACCCCACCCGGGCACGCGGACGCCCGACGCCTGCCTGACCGGCACCCTGCTGCTGCTCCAGGCACTGGGTGACAGCGGTATCGACGCACCCCTGTGGTGCGCCACCCGTGGCGCGGTGGCGGCCGACGGAACGGAGGAGGTCCGCCCCGAGCAGGCCCAGGTGTGGGGCCTGGGCCGGGTGGCGGCACTGGAGCACCCGCTGCGCTGGGGCGGCCTGGTCGACCTGCCGGAGCTGCTGGACGGGCCCGCACTGGACGGGCTGTGCGCGGTGCTGGCCGGACAGGACGGCGAGGACCAGGTGGCCGTACGTACGCCGGTACCGCTGGGCCGCCGGCTCGTGCCCGCGCCTGAGCCCGCGACCCCCGCGCCCGCACCGTGGACGGCGCGCGGCACGGTCCTCGTCACCGGCGGCACCGGCGGCCTCGGCGCCCAGGTGGCGCGCTGGCTCGCGGAGCGCGGGGCGGAACACCTCGTCCTCCTCAGCCGACGGGGCCCCAAGGCCCCCGGAGCCGACGGGCTGACCGACGCTCTGGCGGCGCTCGGTGCCCGAAGTACCCTGCTGGCCTGCGACGTTGCCGTCCGCGCCGCGCTGGAACGGGTCCTGGAGCAATTGCGCGAGGCGGGCGACACCGTACGGGCCGTGGTGCACACCGCTGGACTCACCTCGGACACCGCGCTGATGGACTGCACGCCCGAGGAACTGGCCCGGCGTACGGCGGCCAAGACGCGCGGCGCGGCTCACCTCGACGCCCTGTTCGCAGGCCAACCCCTGGACGCCTTCGTGCTGTTCTCCTCGATCTCGGGTACCTGGGGCAGCGGCGGCCAGGGCGCCTACGCGGCGGCCAACGCCTACCTGGACGGCCTCGCCGCCGCGAGGCGCGGCCGGGGCCTGACGGCGACCTCGGTGGCCTGGGGCCCCTGGGCCGGTGCGGGCATGGCGGCAGGAGCCGTGGGCGAAGGACTGCGCCGCCACGGGCTGGTGCCGATGGCCCCCGAGGCGGCGCTCTCCGCGCTCGGCCGGGCGCTCGCCCTGGACGAGGGCGAACCGGTCGTCGCCGAGCTGGACTGGAGCCGCTTCGCGCCCACCTTCGGTTCGGTGCGGGACAGCGCGCTGCTGCGCGGCCTGCCGACCGCCCCGGAGCCCCGGGCGGCGGACGCCTCCGCCGGGTCCGGACCCGGTACGGGCGGCGAACCGCCGTGGCGGCACCGGCTGCACCGGCTCTCCGAGCCCGAGGGCCGCAAACTGCTGACGGAGCTGGTCCGGAGCGAAGCGGCCGCCGTGCTGGGCCATGATTCGGCCGCCGGGTTCGCGGCCGACCGCCCGTTCCGTGAGGTCGGCTTCGACTCGCTGACCGCCGTCGAACTCCGCAACCGGCTGGTCGCGGCCACCGCCCTTCCGCTCGCGCTCACCTCCGTATTCGACCACCCGACGGCAGCCGCCCTCGCCGCGCACCTCTACGCGGGGCTGAGCGGCACGGAACCGGACGCCGAGACTGGCATGACCGGTACGGCCGCGACCGACTCCGCGGCCGCCGCCGTCAGCGGCGCGGTCCGGCCCGCGGTGGCCGACGAGCCCCTGGCGATCGTCTCGATGGCCTGCCGATTCCCGGGCGGCGTCCGCTCGCCCGACGACCTGTGGCGGCTGGTGGCCGACGGAGTGGACGCGGTGACCGCGCTGCCCGCCGACCGGGGCTGGTCGCTGGACACCCTCTACGACCCGGACCCCCTGCACCCGGGCACCTTCTACACCACCGGGGGCGGATTCCTGGACGGGGCGGCCGAGTTCGACGCGGAGTTCTTCGGCATCTCCCCGCGTGAAGCACTGGCCATGGACCCCCAACAGCGACTGCTGCTCGAAACCAGCTGGGAGGCGCTGGAGCGGGCGGGACTCGATCCCGCGTCGGTACGCGGCAGCGAGGGCGGCGTCTACGTCGGTGTCGCCGCCCAGGGCTACGGCACCGGCCCGCAGAACCCGTCCGACGAGGTCGAGGGGCACCTCCTCAGCGGCACGGTCACCAGCGTCGCCTCCGGCCGTGTCGCCTACACCCTCGGACTCGGCGGGCCCGCCGTGACCGTGGAGACGGCCTGCTCGTCCTCGCTGGTGGCACTGCACCTGGCCGGTCAGGCACTGCGCGCCGGAGACTGCTCGTTCGCCCTGGTCGGCGGCGCGGCGGTGATGGCGAGCCCGGACGTCTTCGTCGAGTTCAGCCGTCAGCAGGGCCTGTCGCCCGACGGCCGCTGCCGCTCCTTCGCCGAAGGGGCGAACGGTACGGGCTGGGGCGAAGGGGTGGGCGTCCTGCTCGTGGAACGCCTCTCCGACGCGCGCCGCCTCGGGCATCCGGTCCTCGCCCTCGTACGGGGCACCGCAGTGAACCAGGACGGTGCCAGCAACGGCCTCACCGCCCCGAGCGGCCCCGCACAGCAGCGGGTGATCAAGGCCGCGCTGGCCACGGCGGGACTGTCCGGCGCCGACATCGACCTGGTCGAGGCGCACGGCACCGGCACCGTGCTCGGTGACCCCATCGAGGCGCAGGCGCTGCTGGCCACGTACGGTCAGGACCGGCCCGCCGACCGGCCGTTGTGGCTGGGGTCGCTGAAGTCGAACATCGGGCACACCCAGGCCGCCGCCGGGGTCGCCGGGGTCATCAAGACGGTCCTCGCGCTGCGGAACGGTGTGCTCCCCGGCACCCTGCACGCACAGGAGGCGTCCAGCCGGGTGGACTGGTCGGCCGGTGCCGTACGGCTGCTCGCCGACGCCCGCCCCTGGGACGCCCCGGACGGGGACCGGCCGCGCCGGGCCGGAGTCTCCGCGTTCGGCATGAGCGGCACCAACGCCCACGCCGTCCTGGAGGAAGCACCGGCTGCCGACCGCATCTTGAAGGAAGCACCGGCTGCCGACTCCATCTTGAAGGGCGCCCCGGACACCCCGACGCCCCACGGCCCGTACGGCGAACCGGCCGAGGGCACCGGGACCACGGTTCCGTGGCTGCTCTCCGCCATGACCCCCGCCGCCCTGCGCCGACAGGCGCGCCGGCTGGGTGAGCACCTGCGGGCCGACCCCGATGGGGACGCCGCCGGACCGGCCCGCGCGCTCGCCACCACCCGCCCCGCCCTGCCCTTCCGGGCGGCCGCCACCGGCCGCGACCGTGACACGCTCCTCGGCTGGCTGGACGCCCTCGCGGCGGGAGAACCCGCGCCCGACGCCGTACGGGACCGGGCGCGCGGCGGCCGTACGGTCTTCGTCTTCCCCGGCCAGGGCTCGCAGTGGGCCGGTATGGCCGTGGCCGCGCTCGACACCTCCGAGGCGTTCGCCACCGCCATCGCCGACTGTGAACGGGCGCTCGCCCCCCACACCGACTGGTCCCTTACCGAGGTGCTGCGCGGCGCGCCCGGCGCACCGACGCTCGACCGCGTCGACGTCGTCCAGCCGGTGCTCTTCGCCGTGATGGTCGCGCTGGCCGCGCACTGGCGCGAGACCGGGGTCACCCCGGACGCGGTCGTCGGACACAGCCAGGGCGAGATCGCCGCCGCCTGCGTCGCCGGAGCGCTGTCGCTCGACGACGCGGCCCTCGTGGTGGCGTTGCGCAGCCGGGCGCTGCTGAGGCTGGCGGAACGCGGCGGCATGGTGTCGGTCGCCGCCTCCGCCGAGCGGACCACGAGCCTGCTGCCCGTCGGCGGACGCGCGTGCGTGGCCGCGGTGAACGGCCCCGAAGCCGTGGTCGTCGCCGGGGAGCCCCAGGAGCTGGCCGCCCTGCTCGCGGCCTGCGACCGGGAAGGCGTACGGGCCAGGGCGATCCCGGTGGACTACGCGGCCCATTCGGCCCAGGTCGCCGAGATCGAGGACGAACTGCGCGCAGCCCTCGCCGGGATACGCCCCCGGGCCTCGGCCGTCCCGCTCCACTCGACGGTGACCGGCGAACCCGTCGCCGGAGAATCGCTCGACGCCGCCTACTGGTACCGCAACCTGCGCGAGCCGGTCGACTTCGCCGGAGCGACCCGCACCCTGCTGGACGCGGGTCACACCCTGTTCGTCGAGGTCAGCCCACATCCGGTGCTGCTCGCCGGGATCGAGGCGGTGGCCGCGGAGGCCGGGCGGGAGGTGTCGGCGGTCGGGACGCTGCGGCGCGGCGACGGCGGCCGGGACCGGCTGCTGGCCTCCCTGACCGAGGCATGGGCGGCCGGTGGCGGCCCGGTGGACTGGTCGCCCTGGACGGGGACCTCAGGGCCGGATGCCCCGTCCCCCCTCCCACTGCCGACGTACGCCTTCGAGCGCGACCGGTACTGGCTGCCCACACCGGGCCGGACGGCCTCCGCGGCCGCCACCAGGGTGCCGGTGCCGGTGCAGGCCGAGGACACGACGGAGGCCGCGAGCGACGACGACGGCACCCCCGCCGTACGACTGGCCGCCCGGCTGGCCCCGCTGGACCGGCAGGCACGCCGTCAAGCGGTACTCGACCTGGTCATCCGGCACGCGGCGGCGGTCCTCGGCCATTCCGGAGCCGGTCCGGTGCGCCCGGAACGCTCCTTCTCCGAGGTCGGCTTCGACTCGATGCTCGCGGTGCGGTTCAGGAACGCGCTGTGCGAGGCCACCGGGCTGCCCGTCCCGCCGACGGTCGTCTTCGACCACCCGACGCCCGATGCGCTCGCCGACTACCTCGACGCGGAGCTGTCCGCCGCGCCCGAACCGCCCTCGCCACTCCTGGCCGAGCTGGACCGGCTGTCCGCGCTCCTCGCGGCCGTCCCGCCCGGAGCGGCCGACACCGACGCGGTCGGCGCACGGCTGAACGACCTGCTGCGCGGCTGGGGTCGGCGCGTCGGCGTATCGGGCGGCGAGGCACCACCGCCCGGCCCGATGGAAGACACCGCCACGGCGACGGAAACGGCCACGGAATCGGTCACGGAAACGGCGACGAAAACGGCGACGAAAACGGTCACGGAAACGGCGACAGCGGACGAGCTGTTCGCCCTGCTCGACAACGACTTCGGCAACGCCTGAGAGAGAGCTGGCACTGATGTCCGACTCCGACGACAAGAAGCTGCTCGACTACCTCAGGCGCGCCACCGCAGACCTCGGTGACGCCCGGAAGCAGCTGCGCGAGGCCGAGCAGGCCCGCCACGAACCGATCGCCATCGTCTCCATGGCCTGCCGCTATCCCGGCGGCGCCCACACGCCCGAACTCCTGTGGGACCTGGTCTCCCGGGGCACCGACGCGATCTCCGCCTGGCCGGTCAACCGGGGCTGGGACCTGGAGGGCCTCTACGACCCCGACCCAGAGAAGCCCGGTACCTCCTACACCCGGCACGGCGGCTTCCTCCACGACGCGGCCGATTTCGACGCGGAGTTCTTCGGTATCTCGCCGCGCGAGGCCCTGGCGACCGACCCCCAGCAGCGGCTGGCACTGGAGACCGCCTGGGAGGCGGTCGAGCGGGCCGCGATCGACCCCCGCACGCTGCGACGCACCGGCACGGGCGTCTTCCTCGGGGCGATCGGCAACGGCTATGGCGCGGGTTCGCGCCATCTCCCCGATGTCCAGGGTCTGTTGGACACCGGAACCGCGAGCAGTGTCGTCTCCGGCCGGATCGCCTACACCCTGGGCCTGGAAGGGCCCGCGGTGACCGTGGACACGGCCTGCTCTTCCTCTCTGGTCGCCCTGCACCTGGCCATCAGGGCCCTGCGGGCGGGCGACTGCACGCTGGCCCTGGCCGGCGGGGTGTCGGTGATGGCGACGCCCGACGCGTTCGTGGCGTTCAGCCGCCAGCGCGCGTTGTCGGCCGACGGCCGCTGCAAGGCGTTCGGGGCCGACGCGGACGGAACCGGCTGGTCCGAGGGTGTCGGCGTGCTGCTGCTGGAGCGGTTGTCGGACGCCCGGCGCAACGGGCACCCGGTGCTGGCCGTCATCCGCGGTTCGGCCACGAACCAGGACGGTGCGAGCAACGGCCTGACGGCCCCGAGCGGTCCGTCCCAACAGCGGGTGATCCGTGCGGCGTTGGCGGACGCGGGGCTGTCGGCGTCCGAGGTGGACGTGGTGGAGGCGCACGGCACTGGCACCACCCTCGGAGACCCCATCGAGGCCCAGGCGCTGCTGGCCACGTACGGCCGGGACCGGCCCGCCGACCGGCCTCTGTGGCTGGGCTCGTTGAAGTCGAACATCGGCCACACCTCGGCGGCGGCCGGGGTGGGCGGCGTCATCAAGATGGTGCAGGCGATCGCACACGGCGAACTGCCCAGGACCCTGCATGCGGACCGGCCGACGCCCATGGTGGACTGGTCGTCGGGAGGCGTGGAAATCCTCTCCGAGGCCCGTACGTGGGACGACGCGGGCCGTCCGCGCCGGGCCGGGGTGTCCGCCTTCGGCGTCAGCGGCACCAACGTCCATCTGATCCTGGAACAGGCCCCGGCGGCCTCGGTGGCCTCGGTGGCCCCGGCGGCCCCGGCGGAGGAATCCGAACCGGTGGCCGAACCCGCTGCCGACGGCGATACGTACCCGCTGCCCTGGGTGCTGTCGGGGCGTACCGACGAGGCGCTGCGCGACCAGGCGGCCCGGCTGCTGGCACACCTGGGCGCTGCTGGCCCCGGACCCCTGCGGGCCGCCGACACCGGCCGCGCCCTCGCCCTCACCCGTACCGCCTTCGAGCGGCGGGCCGTGGTCGTGGGAACCGATCAGGACCAGCTGATCGACGGTGTGAAAGCCCTGGCCGAGGGGCGGTCGGTGCCCGGGCTGGTGCGGGGCGACGGGGTGTCGTCGGGCCGTTCGGTGTTGGTGTTTCCGGGTCAGGGTTCGCAGTGGGTGGGGATGGCTGCGGAGTTGTTGGGTGGGTCGGAGGTGTTCGCGGGGCGGATGGGTGAGTGCGAACGGGCTCTGGGGCCTTACGTCGACTGGTCGTTGACGGAGGCGTTGGGTTCTGAGGCTCTGTTGGCGCGGGTTGATGTGGTGCAGCCGGTTTTGTGGGCGGTGATGGTGTCGTTGGCGGAGGTGTGGCGGTCGTTCGGTGTCGTTCCGGATGCGGTGGTCGGCCACTCCCAAGGTGAGGTTGCCGCCGCCTGTGTGGCGGGTGGTCTGAGCCTCGATGACGGGGCCCGTGTGGTCGCGTTGCGCTCTCGCGCCGTGGGGGTGTTGGCGGGCCGGGGCGGTATGGCGTCGGTGCCGTTGCCGGTGGAGGAGGTGGCTGGGCGTCTTGCCGGGTGGAGTGGCCGTCTGTCGGTCGCCGCGGTGAACGGCCCTTCTTCGACGGTGGTTTCGGGTGACGCGGACGCGGTCGCGGAGTTGGTGGAGGGGCTTGTCGGGGAGGGTGTGCGGGCGCGTCTGGTCGAGGTGGACTACGCCTCGCATTCCTCGCATGTGGAGGAGATCCGTGAGCGGTTGCTCGCCGACCTGAAGGACATCACTCCGCGTTCGGGGTCGGTGCCGTTCTTCTCGACGGTGACGGGTGGCTGGCTGGATACGAAGGGGCTGGACGCGGAGTACTGGTACCAAAACCTTCGTCGGACCGTCGAGTTCGGGCGGGCGACGGAGGCGCTGCTGGGGGAGGGCTTCCGGTTCTTCGTCGAGGCCAGCCCGCACCCCGTGCTCACCTTCGGTGTCCAGCAGACCGCCGACCAGGCCGACACCGCCGGCTCCGCTCAGGGACCCGCCGTGGTCGTCGGCACGCTGCGGCGCGGCGAGAGCGGCCTCGACCGCTTCCTGACATCCCTGGGAGAGGCCCACGCGGGCGGTCTGTCGCCCGACTGGGACCGGGTGTTCGCCGGACACCGACACCGTCCGTACGGAGTCTCCCTGCCCACCTACCCCTTCCAGCGCCGCCCGTACTGGCTGGAGGACACCGGCCCGGCGGCGGGCGGTCCTTCCGGGACGTCCTCGGAGGGCGACGACTTCTGGGATGCCCTGGGCGGGGGTGACCTGGACCGGTTCACCAGCACCCTCGGGGTGGCGCCCGAGGACCCGCTGAACGTGGTGCTCCCCGCGCTCGCCACCTGGCGCGCCGAGCGCACCGAGCGTTCGGTGGTCGACTCCTGGCGCTACCGCGTGACCTGGCGAGCCCTGCCCGAAGGCCCTCCGGTCGCACTGGACGGCAACTGGCTCGTACTGTCGTCGGACGGTCAGCCCGAGGACGGGGTACGCCGGTCGGAGGCGACCGTCCAGGTCATGGAGCAGGCCGGGGCCTCGGTGGTCCACGTACGGCTCACCGAGGCGGAGGCCGACCGCGCCGTGCTGGCCGACCGGGTCCGCGCCTCCCTCGACGCGCTGCCCGGCCCGGTGACGGGAGTGCTGTCGCTGCTGGGCCTCGACGAGCGCCCGCACTCCGCGCACCCCTCCGTCCCGCTGGGCACCGCGCTGAGCCTGGCCCTGGTGCAGTCCCTCGGCGACGCCGGGATCGAGGCGCCCCTGTGGTGGGCGACCCGGGGCGCGGTGTCGGTCGGGGGCACGGACACCGGGAGTGCGGTCAGCGCCGCGCAGAGTCTGCTCTGGGGTCTGGGCCGGGTCGCCGCGCTGGAGTTCCCGCAGCGCTGGGGCGGTCTGATCGACCTCCCGGAGGTCCTGGACCCGGACACCGCCCCCCGGCTGTGCCGGGTGCTGGCCGGTGCGGCCGGGGACGAGGACCAGGTGGCCGTACGGGCCACCGGCTGCCACGGCCGACGGCTGGTCCGGTCCGCGCTGGGCGACACCGCGCCGAGGCGGAGCTGGCGGCCCGAGGGCACCGTGCTGATCACCGGCGGTACCGGCGGTGTCGGCGCACAGATCGCGCGCTGGCTGGCCCGGCGTGGGGCCGGGCACCTGGTGCTGGTCAGCCGACGCGGCGCGGACGCGCCGGGTGCGCCGGAGCTCTCCGAGGAGCTGACCGCCCTCGGCGCCCGGACCACCCTGGCCGCGTGCGACGTCGCCGACCTGGAGGCCCTGCGCGCACTCAAGGACGGCCTCGAACAGGACGGCCACCGGATCAGCACCGTCTTCCACGCGGCGGGGGCCGGGCTGCTGGTGCCCCTGCCCGACACCGACCTGGACGAGGTCGCCGACACCCTCCACGCCAAGACCGGCGGGGCCAGGAACCTGGACCTGCTCTTCGACCGGGACACGCTCGACGCGTTCGTGCTGTTCTCCTCCATCTCCGGGGTGTGGGGCAGCGCCGTCCATGGCGCCTACGCCGCCGCCAACGCCCATCTCGACGGCCTCGCCGAGGACCGCAGGAGCCGTGGTCTCGCCGCGACCTCCGTGGTGTGGGGGATCTGGGACCCCGAGGGCGGGGCCGGGATGGCGGCCGAACTGGCGGAGGAGACCCTGCGCGGCCACGGCGTGCTCTTCATGCCGCCCGCCGCCGCGATCGCCGGGCTCCAGCAGGTCCTGGACCACGACGAGACGGTGGTCGTGGTCGCGGACATCGACTGGGACCGCTTCGCGACGGTGTTCACCTCGGCGCGTCCCAGCCCGCTGATCGGTGAACTCCCCGAGGTACGTACTGCGTTGGCCGCCGAACCGGCGACCGCCGGGACCGGGGCCGAGGAGCTGTCCTCGGCGCTGCGCGACCGGCTGGAACCGCTTCCCGCGGCCGAGCGGACCCGGGTGCTGGTCGACCTGGTCCGGACCCACGCGGCCGCCGTCCTCGGCCACGGTTCGCCGGACGCGGTCGCCCCCGGCCGTGCCTTCCGCGACCTGGGCTTCGACTCACTGACCGCCGTGGACATGCGCAACCGGCTCAACACCGCCACCGGTCTGCGGCTTCCGGTCACCGTCGTCTTCGACTACGCGTCGGCGGCCGCGCTCGCCCGGCACCTGGAGACCGGACTGCTGGGCGCCGCCGAGGAGCCCGCCACCGTCCGGCAGCCCCCGTCGGCGGTACCCGCCGTGGACGACGACCCCATCGTGATCGTCTCCATGAGCTGCCGCTACCCCGGCGGCGTACGCACCCCCGAGGACCTGTGGCGCCTGGTCGCCGACGGGCGCGACGCCGTCTCCGGGCTGCCGTCCGACCGGGGCTGGGACCTCGACGCGCTGTACGACGCGGACCCCGACCGGCCCGGCAGGAGTTACGCCGCCGCAGGCGGATTCATCCAGGACGCGGACCGGTTCGACCCCGGATTCTTCGGGATCTCACCGCGCGAGGCCCTGGCCATGGACCCACAGCAGCGACTGCTCCTCGAAACCTCCTGGGAGGCGATCGAGCGCGCGGGTATCGACCCGACGACCCTGCACTCCACCCCGACCGGGGTCTTCGCCGGGGCCTCCTACCAGGGCTACGGCGGCACCCTGCGCGATGTCCCCGAGGAAGTGGAGGGCCTGTTCATCGCGGGCATCTCCACCAGCGTCCTGTCCGGGCGGGTCGCCTACCAACTCGGCCTCCAGGGGCCCGCCGTGACCGTGGACACGGCCTGCTCCTCGTCCCTGGTGGCGGTGCACCTCGCCGCGCAGTCGCTGCGCTCGGGCGAATGCGCGCTGGCACTGGCGGGCGGCGTCACGGTGATGGGCACCCCGCTGTCGTTCACCGGCTTCAGCCGGCAGCGCGGGCTCGCCGAGGACGGGCGCTGCAAGTCCTTCGCCGCCTCGGCGGACGGCTTCGGCATGGCCGAAGGCGTGGGCCTGCTGGTCCTGGAACGCCTCTCGGACGCCCGCCGCAACGGCCACCCGGTGCTCGCGGTGCTGCGCGGCTCGGCGATCAACCAGGACGGCGCGAGCAATGGGCTGACCGCGCCCAGTGGCCTGGCCCAGCGGCGGGTGATCCGCGACGCGCTGGCGAACGCCCGGCTGACGGCCGCCGACGTGGACGCCGTCGAGGCGCACGGCACCGGTACCCGGCTGGGCGACCCGATCGAGGCCGACGCGCTGCTGGCCACATACGGCCAGGACCGGCCCGCCGACCGGCCGGTACGGCTCGGGTCGCTCAAGTCGAACATCGGGCACACCCAGGCCGCCGCCGGGGTCGGCGGCATCATCAAGATGGTGCTGGCCATGGCGCATGGCGAGTTGCCGCGGACCCTGCACATCGACCGGCCGTCCCCGAACGTCGACTGGACGGCGGGCGCCGTCGAGCTGCTGACCGAGGCCGCGCCCTGGCCGGAGACCGGCCGCCCGCGCCGGGCCGGGGTCTCCTCATTCGGCCTGAGTGGCACCAACGCCCATGTCGTCATCGAGCAGCCGCCTGTTGAGCCCGCGCTTCCGTCGCCCGCCGGGCCGATCGGGGCCGTACTCGCCGTGCCGACCGGGTCCGAACCCGCCGTCGTGTCCGCATCCGCCGTCGTGTCCGGCGTGCCTGCCGTACTCGCCGTACCGGCAGCGTCCGACCCCGCCGTCGTGCCCGACGCGCTCGCCGTACCCGTACCCGTACTCACCGCCGGACCGTCCGCCGGGTCCGGTGCGAAGGACGCGGGCACCGCACGCGCCGCCGTCCCGTGGGTCCTGTCCGGGCGGACCGCCGAGGCGGTGAAAGCCCAGGCGGAGCGGCTGCACACGTACCTGACGGAGCATCCGGAGCTGTCGCCCGTCGACGTCGGCTACTCCCTGGCCACCACCAGGACCGCCTTCGAACACCGCGCGGCCGTCGTCGGTGACGACCGTACGGCCCTGCTGGGCGGCCTGGCCGCGCTGGCTGCCGGAGACCGCGCACCCGGCCTGGTCGAAGGCACTGTCGCCCGATCGGCCAGGACCGTCTTCGTCTTCCCCGGCCAGGGCTCCCAGTGGGCCGGTATGGCCCGGGAACTGCTCGACCACGCCCCGGCCTTCGCCGACCGGATCGCGGCCTGTGAACGCGCCCTCGCCCCGCACCTGGACTGGTCGCCGCTCGCGGTCCTGCGGGAGGAGCCCGACGCGCCCCCGCTGGACCGGGTGGACGTGGTGCAGCCGGTGCTGTTCGCCGTGATGGTGTCGCTGGCCGAGCTGTGGCGGGCGCACGGGATCGTCCCCGACGCCGTGGTCGGCCACTCCCAGGGGGAGATCGCCGCCGCCTGCGTGGCCGGGGCGCTCTCGCTGGACGACGCGGCCCGGATCGTCGCCCTGCGCAGCCGGGCCCTGCTGGCCCTGACCGGCCGCGGCGGCATGCTGTTCGTGCCGCAGCCCGTCGAAGACGTACGCGAAGCACTTTCCGCCCACGACGGGGCACTCGACATCGCCGCCGTCAACGGGCCCACGTCGGTGACGGTCTCCGGCGACCCGGCGGCGCTGGAACGGCTCAGCGAGCGGTACGCCGAGGAAGGCGTCCTGACCTGGCCCGTCCCCGGCGTGGACTTCGCCGGGCACTCACCCCAAGTGGAGGAGATCCGCGAGGAGTTGCTCACCCTCCTCGGCCCCACCGCGCCCCGGACGTCCGACATCCCGTTCTACTCCACGGTCAGCGGCGGCCCCGTGGACACCCTGGGCCTGGACGCCGCGTACTGGTACGAGAACCTGCGCCGCCCCGTGGAGTTCGGACGGGCGGTCGACGCGCTCATCGCCGACGGACACCACACCTTCGTCGAGTGCAGCACCCACCCCGCGCTGACCGTCTGGCTCCAGCAGGCCGTCGAGGCGGCCGGGGCCGGTGGCGGAGCCGTCGTCGGCACCCTGCGCCGTACCGAGGGCGGCCCCGGCCGGTTCCTCGCCGCGCTCACCGAACTCCAGGTACGGGGACTGCCGGTGGACTGGGACACGGTGTTCGCCGGAACCGGTGCCCGTAAGCGGCACCTGCCCACGTACGCCTTCCAGCAGCAGCGCTACTGGCTGGACGCCACCGCCACCGCCACCGACCCCGACCGGCCCGCCACCGCCATGACCGGCTCAGGCCCGGCCGACTCCGGCTTTTGGGAGGCCGTCGACCACGGGGACCTGGACGCCCTCGCCACCACCCTGCGGGTCGAGGACGGGGAGTTGAGGGCCTCCCTCGCCTCCCTGGTGCCCACCCTCGCCGCGTGGGCGCGCGGCCGGGCCGACGACCGGACCGCCGACAGCTGGCGCTACCGGGTCGCCTGGGAGCCCCTGCCCGCCCCCGAGCCGCCCCGGCTCACCGGCAGTTGGCTCGTCGTCGCCCCGGCCGGAGCCGCCGACGATCCGGCCGTCACGTTCGCCGTGGACTCCCTGCGGGGACACGGCGCCACCCCCGTCCTGGTCGAGGCGGGCCCCGACGCGACCGACCGGGCCCGGTTCGCCGCACTGCTCCGCGACGCCCATGCCCACGACCACACTGCCGGGCCGCCCGCCGGGCTCCTGTCGCTGCTCGCCCTGGCCGAAGAACCCCACGGCGAGGGATCGGCGCTGCCCCGCGGCCTCACCCTGACGGTCGCCCTCCTCCAGGCCCTGGGCGACCTCGGCACCGACACCCCGCTCTGGTGCGCCACCCGGGGCGCGGTGTCGGTCGGCCGCTCCGACCGGATCGACAGCACGCTCCAGGCCCTGGTCTGGGGGATCGGCGGGGTCGCGGGCGTCGAGTACCCGCAGCGCTGGGCCGGACTGGTCGACCTGCCGCGACGGCTCGACGACCGGGCCGCGACCCGGCTCGCCGAAGCGCTGGCGGGCCCCGACGGCGAGGACCAGCTCGCGGTACGCGCCACCGGCCTCTACGGCCGCAGGGTCGTCCACGCCGGACTGGGCGACACCGCCCCCGTACGCGACTGGACGCCCGAGGGCACGGTCCTGATCACCGGCGGTACGGGTGGCCTCGGCGCCCAGATCGCGCGGTGGCTCGCCCGTACCGGCACCGCGCACCTGCTGCTCACCAGCCGACGCGGCGCACAGGCCCCGGGGGCCGACGCCCTGCTGGCCGAACTGCGCGACCTCGGCGCCGACGCCACCGCGGTGGCCTGCGACGTCGCGGACCGCGACGCACTGGCGGAACTGCTCGCCGGTATTCCGGCCGAGCGCCCGCTGCGCGCCGTGCTGCACACCGCGGGCGTCCTCGACGACGGGGTGATCGACTCGATCACCCCCGAACGCGCGGCCGGGGTCCTGCGCCCCAAGCTCGACGGCGCACGCAACCTCGACGCGCTCACCCGGGAACTCGACCTCACCGCCTTCGTACTGTTCTCCTCGCTCGCCGGGACGCTCGGCGGCACCGGCCAGGGCAGTTACGCCGCCGCCAACGCCTACCTCGATGCCCTGGCCCGGCAGCGCCGCGACCTCGGACTGCCCGGCACCTCGGTGGCCTGGGGCCTGTGGGGCGGCGACAGCCTCGCCTCCGGAGCGGTCGCCGAACGGCTGATCCGCGACGGCCTGCCCGCCATGGACCCCGCCACGGCCACGGTCGCGCTGCGCCAGGCGCTCGACCACGACGACACGGCCGTCCTCGTCGCCGACTTCGCCTGGGACCGCTTCACCCGGGCGTACACCGCGCTCCGGCCCAGCCCCGCCCTCGGGGATCTGCCGGAGGTACGGGAGGTGCTCGCCGCCCCGGGCGGGTCCCGGAGCACGGCCGACGGCGCCGAGCCGCCCGCCCTGCGGCTGGCCGCACTGCCCCCGGCGGAACGGGACCGGGCGCTGCTGGACCTGGTCCGCCGCGAGGTCGCCGCCGTGCTCGGCCACTCCGGGCCCGAGGCGGTGGGACCCGACCAGGCGTTCAAGGACATCGGCTTCGACTCGCTGACCGCCGTCGAACTGCGCAACCGGCTCGCCTCGGCCACCGGCCTGCGCCTGTCGGTGACCCTCGCCTTCGACTACCCCACGGCCACGGACCTGGCCGGACACCTGCGCACCGAACTGCCGGGGGCGCCCGCCACCGAGGCACCCGATGCTCCCGGGCAGGCGGCCGCGGCCGTCGCGGTGCCCGAGGACGAGGCGATCGCCGTGGTCGCCATGAGCTGCCGCTACCCCGGCGGCGTCAGCACCCCCGAGGAGCTGTGGGAGCTCGTCGCGGGCGGGCAGGACGCGATCACCGGCTTCCCCACCGGACGGGGCTGGGACCTGGACGGCCTCTACGACCCCGACCCGGACCGGGTCGGCAGCACCTACGCGCGGGAAGGCGGCTTCCTCCACGACGCCGACCGCTTCGACCCGGCCTTCTTCGGGATCTCCCCGCGTGAGGCGCTGACCATCGACCCCCAACAGCGGCTGCTGCTGGAGCTCTCCTGGGAGGCGTTCGAGCGGGCCGGTATCGACCCGCTGTCGCTCAAGGGCAGCGCGAGCGGCGTCTTCGTCGGATGCAGCCACCACGACTACGGGTCGCGGGTCACCGAACCTTCCGAGGAGTTCGAGGGCTATCTCGGCGTCGGCAGCGCGGGCAGCGTGGCGTCCGGCCGGATCTCCTACAGCCTCGGCCTCGAAGGGCCCGCGGTGACCATCGACACGGCGTGCTCCTCGTCGCTGGTCGCGGTCCACCTCGCGGCCCGGTCGCTGCGGTCCGGCGAATGCTCGCTGGCGCTCGCGGGCGGGGTGACCGTGATGTCGACACCGGGTGCGTTCGTGGAGTTCAGCAGGCAGCGGGTGCTGGCCGAGGACGGCCGCTGCAAACCGTTCGCCGCCGCCGCCGACGGCACCTCCTGGGCCGAGGGCGCCGGACTGCTCGTCCTGGAACGCCTCTCGGACGCCCGGCGCAACGGCCACCCGGTGCTCGCCCTCGTACGCGGCTCCGCCGTCAACCAGGACGGCGCGAGCAACGGCCTGACCGCCCCCAACGGCCCCTCCCAACAGCGGGTGATCCGTGCGGCGTTGGCGGATGCTGGGCTGACGGCGTCCGAAGTCGACGCGGTGGAGGCGCACGGCACCGGGACCCGGCTGGGCGACCCGATCGAGGCCCAGGCACTGCTGGCCACGTACGGCCGGGAACGCGGTGCGCGGGAGCCGCTGTGGCTGGGGTCGCTGAAGTCGAACATCGGGCACAGCCAGGCCGCCGCCGGAGTCGCGGGCATCATCAAGATGGTGCAGGCCATGCGACACGGGGCGCTGCCGCGCACCCTGCACGTCGACACGCCGACACCCCACGTGGACTGGTCGGCCGGCGCGGTCCGGCTGCTCACCGACGACACCCCGTGGCCGGAGACCGGGCGCCCCCGGCGGGCCGCCGTGTCGTCGTTCGGCGTCAGCGGCACCAACGCCCACACGATCCTCGAACAGCCCACGGAACCGGCTGGGGCCGCTGCACCTGCCAACCCCGAGGCGTCCGGGCCTGCTTGGGCCGCTGCCCCTGCCGTGCCTGATGCAACGGAACCGGCTGAGGCCATCGCCCCCGCCGTCCCCGACGCGTCCGGCCCGGCCCAGGCAGCCGCCTCCGCCGCCTCCGCCATCCCTGACGCGTCCGAACCGGCCCGGGACGCCGACCCCGCCCTCCCCGACGCGTCTGGCCAGGACCGGCCCGCCGCCCCCGCGCTGACTCCGGCGACCATCCCCGCCGCATCCGCATCCGCATCCGCATCCGCAGCCGCAGCCGCAGCCGCATCCGCAGCCGCCGCCCCTGCGCCGACCCCGGCGACCGCCCCCGCCACCCCCGCCCTGCCCTGGCTGCTCTCCGCCCGCAGTGCGGACGCGCTGCGGGGGCAGGCCGCCCGGCTGCTGCGGCACGTGGAGCGCCACCCGGCCCTCGCCGTCGCGGACCTGGGCCGCTCCCTGGCGCTGAACCGCAGTGCCTTCGAGCACCGGGCCGCCCTCACCGGCACGGACCGGCAGGCCCTGCTCCAGGGGCTCACCGCCCTCGCCTCCGGCGAGCCGTCGGCGGATCTGGTGAGCGGGGTCACCGGGCCTGCCGCGAAGACCGCCTTCCTCTTCCCCGGACAGGGCAGCCAGCGCACCGGCATGGGCGCCGGACTGTACGCGCGGTTCCCCGTCTTCGCCGACGCCTTCGACGCGGTCTGCGCGGAACTCGACCCGCTGCTCGATCTCCCGCTGCGGGAGGTGATCGACGCGCGCCCCGGCGACCCGGGCCACGGACTTCTGGACCGTACTGAGTACACCCAGCCCGCCCTGTTCGCCCTCGGCGTCGCACTGTTCCGGCTCGTCGAGCACTGGGGCGTACGTCCCGACCGGCTGCTCGGCCACTCCGTGGGAGAGCTGGCCGCCGCCCATGTCGCCGGTGTGTTCGCCCTGCCCGACGCCGCGCAGCTGGTGGTCGCGCGGGGACGGCTGATGCAGGCCCTCCCGGCGGGCGGTGCGATGGCCGCCCTCGCCGCCGGGGAGGAAGAGGTGCTGCCGCTGCTCGCGGGCCGCGAGAGCGTCGTCGGGCTCGCCGCGGTCAACGGCCCGGCCTCGACCGTGATCTCCGGCGACGCGGCGGCGGTGGACGAGATCGCCGCCGTACTCGCCGCGCGTGGGCGCAAGACCCGTAGGCTGTGCGTCTCCCACGCCTTCCACTCGCCCCTCATGGAGCCCATGCTCGCCGGGTTCCGCGAGGTCGTGGCGCGGATCGTCCCGGGGGAGGCCACCGTCCCCGTCATCTCCGACCTGACGGGCGAACCGGCCACCGCCGAGCAACTCGGCTCACCGGACTACTGGGTGGAGCATGTGCGGGGCACCGTCCGCTTCCAGGACGGCGTACGTCACCTGGAACGCGACGGCGTCACCGCGTTCCTGGAACTCGGACCCGACGGCGCGCTCACCGCCATGGGCCAGGACTGCCTGACCGGCGCCACCGACACCATCGGTGCCATCGACACCGCAGACACCACCGACAGCCCCCTGCTGCTGCCCCTGTTGCGCAAGGATCGGCCCGAAGCGCCCGCCGCGACGGCCGCCCTGGCCCGGCTGCACGTCGCGGGCGTCCCCGTGGACTGGAGCGCCGTCCACTCCGGCGGCCCGTCCCGCCCCGCCGTCGACCTGCCGACCTACGCCTTCCAGCGTGGCAGCTACTGGCTGGAGGCCGGTCCGGCCACCGCCGACCTGCCCGCCGCCGGACTCCGGAGGGTCGACCACCCGCTGCTCGGCGCCGGAACGGAACTCGCCGACTCCGACGGCTTCCTCTTCACCGGCAGGTTCTCGGTCCTCAGCCACCCCTGGCTGGCCGACCACGGCGTCTACGAGGGCGTGCTGTTCCCCGCCACCGCGTTCCTGGAACTCGCGGTCCGCGCGGGCGACCAGGTCGGCTGTGACCAGGTCGAGGAACTGACCCTGGAGGCACCGCTGGTGCTCCCGCCGGGCGGAGCCGTCGCCCTTCAGCTCACCGTCGGAAGCCCGGACGCCTCCGGCACCCGCCCGCTGAGCGTCCACGCCCGGGCCGCCGACGACGGCCCCGACGCCCCCTGGACCCGGCACGCGAGCGGCCTGCTCACCTCCGCCGAAGGCCCCGGCTCGGCGGACCCGGCGGACCTGGTCGACCCGGCGGACTCCGAGGCCTGGCCGCCGCCCGGCGCCGTCCCCCTGGACACAGAAGGCCTCTACGACCGCTTCGCGGACGGCGGGTTCGCCTACGGCCCCGCCTTCCAGGGCCTGCGCGCGGCCTGGCGGCTCGGCGACGAGGTGTACGCCGTCGCGAGCCTGCCGGAGGAGCAGCGGTCGGACGCCGCCGCGTTCGGCCTGCACCCGGCCCTGTTGGACGCCGCGCTGCACGCGCTGGTCTTCGACGTACTGGAGGGCCCCGCACAGGGCTGGCTGCCGTTCTCCTGGAACGGGGTGCGCCTGCACGCCTCCGGGGCCACCGAGCTCCGGCTGCGGCTGACCCCCACCGGCCGCGATGCCGTCGCCGTGCGGGCGACCGACGCCACCGGGCGGCTCGTGGTCTCGGCCCGCTCCCTCGTCCTGCGGCCCGTCTCGCCCGACCGCTTCCGGGCCACCCGCGCCGGACACCACGAGGAACTGTTCCGCCCCGAGTGGCAGCCCCTGCCCGAGCGCGCCGGTACGGCGGCGGGCGCCGTCCCGGGCCCGGAATCCTGGACCGTGCTCGGCACCGGGACCCCCCTGCACCCCGGCGCCGCGCCGCTCCCCGGCCGTACGGTCACCGACTTCGCCGCGCTCTCCGCACGGCTCGACGCGGGCGAGCAGCCGCCCCGGCTGGTTCTGGCCCCCTGCCCGCCCGGACCCGCCCCGCACGCCCCGCCCGGCACTCTCCGCGACGCGGTTCACGGCGGCCTCGGCGCGGTCCTCGCCCTGCTGCGCGGCTGGCTGGCCGACGAGCGCCTGACCGGCTCCCAACTGGTCCTGGTCACCGCGGGCGCGGTCCCGGTGACCGGCGACGACGTCCCGGACCCGGCCCTGGCCGCGCTCTGGGGCCTGGTCCGCTCGGCGCAGACCGAGAACCCCGACCGCTTCGTCCTGCTGGACCTGGACGCCCACGCGGTCCCGCCCGCCGTACTCGCCGAAGCCCTCGCGTCCGGGGAACCCCAGCTCGCGATCCGGGCCGGGGCCGTCCACATCGCCCGGCTCGCCCGCGTACCGCTGGCCGCCACCGACCGCACCCCCGGCTGGGACGGCGACGGGACCGTCCTGATCACCGGCGGAACCGGCGCCATCGGCGCCCACATCGCCCGCCACCTGGCCGCCGAGCACGGCGTCCGGCACCTGCTGCTGACCAGCCGCAGCGGCCCCGCCTCCGACGGCGCGGCGGAACTCCTCGCCGAACTCGCCGCCCTGGGCGCGCACGCCGAGATCGCCGCCTGCGACGCCGCCGACCGCGACGCCCTGGCCGCCCTGCTGGCCGCCCTGCCTCCCGCACACCCCCTGACCGGGGTGGTGCATGCCGCGGGCGTCCTGGCCGACGGCGTCGTCGCCACCATGACGCCCGAGCAACTGGACCTCGTCCTGCGCCCCAAGGTGGACGCGGCGATCAACCTGCACGAACTCACCGCAGGCCTGGACCTGTCCGAGTTCGTCCTGTTCTCGTCCATCGCCGGGGTCTTCGGCGGCATGGGGCAGGGCAACTACGCCGCCGCCAACGCCTTCCTGGACGCACTGGCCCACCGACGCCGCGCCGACGGCCTGCTCGGCCGCTCCCTCGCCTGGGGCCTGTGGGCCAACAGCACCGGGATGACCGGCGGGCTCACGGAGGCGGACCTGCGACGGATCGCCCGGGGCGGGATCGTCGCCTTCGAACCGGCCCAGGGGGTGGCCTTGTTCGACACGGCAGGCGCCCTCGACGAGCCGGTCGTCCTCCCGCTGCGGCTCGACACCGAGGCCGTCCGCGCCCAGGCTGCCACCGGAGGCGTCCCCGCCCTGCTGCGCGGCCTGGTGCGCCCCGCCGCCCGGCGCACCGTCGCGGGCCCCGCCACCGGCACCGGCCCCGACGGGCCCGAAGCGCTGAAGCAGCGCCTGGGCTCCCTCGACGAGACCCGGCGCGGCCGGGTCCTCCTCGACCTGGTCCGCTCCCACGCCGCCCTGGTCCTCGGCCACAGCGGCCCGGCCGCCGTCGAGCCCGGCCGCGGTCTGCTGGAGGTCGGCTTCGACTCGCTGACGGCAGTGGAACTGCGCAACCGGCTGCGCGCCGCCACCGGCCACCCCCTGCCCGCCACCCTGCTCTTCGACCACCCCACCCCGGCCGCGATCGCCGCACACCTCGCCGCCGAACTGGTCCCCGACGCCGGGCCCGGCCCGGTCCCCGGCCTCGCCGAACTGGACCGCCTGGAAGGCGCCCTCGACGGCGGTGTCGACGACCCGGCGGACCGCGAACGGCTCGCCGCCCGGCTCCGGGAACTCCTGGGGCGCCTCGACCCGGCGGCCACCGCGGCCGACGGCGACGGTACGGCGGCCGACTCCCTCGAAAACCGCATGGACGGCGCCAGCGACGACGAACTCTTCGACCTCATCGACAACGAGCTCGGCCTGTCATGACACCGACCCGATACGCGAACCAGGACGGCGGCTCCCGATGGTGAACGACGACAAGCTGAGGGACTACCTCAAGCGCGTGACGGCGGACCTGCACCGCACCCGCAGGCGCCTGACCGAAGCGGAGGAAGCGGGCCGTGAACCCATCGCGGTCACCGCGATGAGCTGCCGCTACCCCGGCGGCGTACGGTCTCCCGAGGACCTGTGGCGCCTGGTCACCGACGGCACCGACGCCATCACCGGCTTCCCCCGCGACCGGGGCTGGGACCTCGACCACCTGGACGACCCGGACCAGCTGCGCGAGGGCACCAGCCACACCGCCCTGGGCGGATTCCTCGACGACGTCGGCCACTTCGACCCCGGATTCTTCGGGATCTCCCCGCGCGAAGCGCTCGCGATGGACCCGCAGCAGCGGCTCCTCCTGGAGACCACCTGGGAGGCGTTCGAACGGGCCGGTATCGACCCCGCGACCCTGCGGGGCAGCAGGACCGGTGTCTTCGCCGGGGTGATGTACCAGGACTACGCGGTACGGCTGCGCCAGGTCCCCGACGACGTGGCGGGCTACGTCGGCAGCGGCAGCTCCGACAGCGTCGCCTCGGGCCGCGTCGCCTACACCTTCGGTCTGGAGGGCCCGGCGGTCAGCGTCGACACCGCCTGCTCCTCCTCGCTGGTCGCCATCCACCTCGCCGCCCAGGCCCTGCGGTCCGGCGACTGCACCCTGGCCCTGGCCGGGGGCGCGATGGTCATGTCGACACCCGTGCCGTTCGTGGAGATGAGCCGCCAGGGCGGCCTGGCCCGGGACGGCCGCTGCAAGTCCTTCGCCGCCACCGCAGACGGCACCGGCTGGGGCGAGGGCGTCGGCATGCTCCTGCTGGAGCGCCTCTCCGACGCCCGGCGCAACGGCCACCCGGTCCTCGCCCTGATCCGGGGCACCGCCGTCAACCAGGACGGCGCCAGCAGCAGACTCACCGCCCCCAACGGCCCGGCCCAGCAGCGCGTCATCCGCCACGCCCTGGCCAACGCCGGACTCACCCCCGCCGACGTGGACGTGGTCGAGGCGCACGGCACCGGCACCCCGCTGGGCGACCCGATCGAGGCCCAGGCCCTGCTGGCCACCTACGGGCAGGACCGCGCGGAGGGTCAGCCGTTGCTGCTCGGCTCGCTGAAGTCCAACATCGGGCACACCCAGGCGGCGGCCGGTGTCGGCGGCGTCATCAAGACCGTCCTCGCCCTGCGGCACGGCACCGTCCCGCCCACTCTGCATGCGCAGGACCCGTCCCCGCAGATCGACTGGACGGCGGGCGCGGTCCGCCTGGTCACCGCCAACACCCCCTGGCCCGAGACCGGACGGCCGCGCCGGGCGGCGGTCTCCTCCTTCGGCGTCAGCGGCACCAACGGACATGTCGTCCTGGAGCAGGCGGACGAAGAACGGGCGCACGAACCCGGGGACCCCGAAGACGCCGCCGACTCCGCAGTCCCCGCTGACCCCGCCGAGCAGGGAGAACCGGTCGCTTCGGCCGCCCCCACCGGCCCCGTCCAGCAGGGGGAACCGGTCGCTTCGGCCGCCTCCACCGGCCCCGCCAAGCAAGGAAAACCGGCCGCTTCAGCCGCCCCGGCCGCCCCCGAGGACGCCGACGCCCCCGCCGTACAGGACGCGGCCCGGCACGCCCCGGACCCGGACACCACACCCCCACCCGTCCTCCCCTGGGTGCTCTCCGGACGCACCGCCGAAGCCCTGCGCGCCCAGGCCGTACGGCTCCGCGACCATCTCGGCGCCCACCCCGGACCCAGCCCGGCCGAAGTCGGCCACGCCCTCGCGACGACCCGCGCCGCGCACGAGCACCGGGCGGTCCTGATCGGGGCCCACCCCGACGAGTTCCGGGACGGCCTCGACGCCCTGGCGGCCGGCCGCACCGCCCCCGGCCTGGTCCAAGGCACCGCCGGAAGCGGCGGACAGGTCGCCCTGGTGTTCCCCGGACAGGGGTCCCAATGGACCGGCATGGCCGTCGAACTCCTCGACTCCGCCCCCGCCTTCGCCGCCCGCGTCGCCGAGTGCGAGGCCGCCCTGACCCCCTACGTCGACTGGTCCCTGGAAGCCGTCCTGCGCGGCGCCCCCGGCACCCCGCCCGCCGAACGCGTCGATGTGGTGCAGCCGGTGCTGTGGGCCGTCATGGTCTCCCTCGCCGAACTCTGGCGCTCCTACGGCATCACCCCCGGCGCCGTCATCGGCCACTCCCAGGGCGAGATCGCCGCGGCGTGCGTCGCCGGAGCCCTCTCTCTCGACGACGGCGCACGGATCGTCGCCCTGCGCAGCCGGGCCATCCGCGCCCTGGCCGGTCGTGGCGGCATGGCCTCGGTGGCCCTGCCCGCCGCACAGGTCGCCGAACACCTCGCCCCCTGGGACGGCCGGCTCTCCGTCGCCGCCGTCAACGGACCCGCCTCCACCGTCGTCTCCGGCGACACCGACGCGCTCGACGCCTTCCTCGACCGGACGACGGCCCTGGACATCCGCAGTCGGCGCATCCCCGTCGACTACGCCTCGCACAGCGCCCACGTCGAGGACATCCGTACGGAACTGCTCGACCGGCTGGACGGGGTGACCCCGCGCTCGTCCGCCGTCCCCTTCTACTCCACGGTCAGCGGCGCCCTGCTGGAGGACACCTCCGCCCTGGACGCCGACTACTGGTACCGGAACCTGCGCGGGACCGTCCGCTTCGAACAGGCGACCCGCGCCCTGCTCGCGGACGGCTACCAGGTCCTGCTGGAGAGCAGCCCGCACCCGGTCCTCACCGTCGGCATGCTGGAGACCGTCGAGGACGCGGGCGCCGACGCCACCGCCCTGGGCACCCTGCGCCGCGACGACGGCGGCCCGCGCCGTTTCACCGAATCCCTGGCCGAACTCCACCTGCGCGGAGTCTCCCCGGACTGGGACACCGTCTTCGCCGGACGCCGCCCCGGACGGGTGGAACTGCCCACGTACGCCTTCCAGCGCGCCCCGTACTGGCTCGAGGACGGCGCCGCGCCCGCCGCCGACGTCACCTCCGCCGGACTGGCCCCGGCGGACCACCCTCTGCTGGGCGCCGTCGTGGTCCTCGCCGACAGCGACGGCCTGCTCCTCACCGGCCGCCTGTCGGTCCGTACGCACCCGTGGCTCGCCGACCATGCCGTCGGCGGCCGGGCCCTGCTCCCGGGCACCGCCTTCCTGGAACTCGCGCTCCAGGCCGGAGCCCGCGTCGGCTGCCCCCGGGTCGAGGAATTCACCCTGGAAGCCCCCCTGGTGCTGCCCGAGCACGGCGGCACCGTCCTGCGCCTCACCGTGGGCGCCCCCGATTTCCGGGGCCATCGCCCGCTCACCTTGCACTCCCGGCCGGACACCCCCGCCGACGGCGACCCCGACGACTCCGGCGACGAGCAGTGGACCCGGCACGCCGAAGGCGTCCTGGCCCAGGGCGGCGCGGAAGACACCGAGGCCGACGGGCCGATGCCCTGGCCGCCGCCCGGCGCCGAACCCCTCGCCCTCGACGGACTGTACGAGCGCTTCGCGGCGGGCGGATTCTCGTACGGCCCCGCCTTCCAGGGCCTGCGCGCGGCCTGGCGGCGCGGCGACGAGCTGTTCGCGGAGGCCGTCGTACCCGCCCCCGACGCCGACCGATTCGGCCTGCACCCGGCCCTGTTGGACGCGGCCCTGCACGCCACCGGAGTGCCCGGCGCCCCCGGTGCGGACGCCCACCCCGAGGGGCGGCTGCCGTTCTCCTGGAACGGTGTGACCCTGCACGCAACCGGCGCCGGGGTGATCCGCGTCCGGCTCGCCCCGGCCGGACCCGACGCGGTGACGCTCGCCATCGCCGACGCGACCGGCGCCCCCGTGGCGACCGTGGACGCGCTGGTCCTGCGCCCCGCAGGCACCCTCTCCCTCGGCGCCGACCGAACCCCTCAGGGCCGCCGCCACCAGGATCTCTACGCGACGGAGTGGGTCACCACACCCCCGCGCGGCAGCGGCGCACCCGTCCACCGCACCCCGGACCTGGCCACGCTGCTGGCCGCCGTCGACGCCGGGGCCCCGGTGCCCGAAACGGTCCTGCTCACCTGCGCGGAGCCCGTAGAGCCGACAGAGCCGACAGAGCCCGGGTACGCGGCCGGACCGGCCGAGGCGGTCCGCGCCGCCGTCCACCAGGCCCTCAGCGACATCCGTACCTGGCTCGCCGACGACCGCTTCGCCGACGCGCGCCTGGTGTTCGCCACCCGGGGCGCGGTCAGCACGGGGGAGGGGGAGGCCGTACGCAACCCCGCCCACAGCGCGCTCTGGGGGCTGGTCCGCTCGGCCCGCTCCGAACACCCCGGGCGCTTCGCCCTGCTCGACCTCGACGCCGACGACGAGCACGGCACCTCCGGGGGCGTCACGGCGGCCCTTGCCTCGGGGGAACCGGAGTGCGCGGTCCGGGGCGACGACATCCGCGTACCCCGGCTGGTCCGCGTCCTCAGGAACGACCCGGGCTCCCCGGATGACGCGGCCGGGTCCCTCCCGTCCTTCGACCCGGACGGTACGGTCCTGATCACCGGCGGCACCGGCCTGCTCGGCTCCCACATCGCCCGCCGCCTGGTCACCGGGCATGGCGTCCGCCACCTGCTGCTGCTCTCCCGCAGCGGCCCGGCCGCCGCCGGAGCAGGGGAACTGCGGGCCGAACTCGCCGCGCTGGGGGCCGAGACCGCCATCGTCGCCTGCGATGCCGCCGACCGGGCCGCCCTGGCCGCCGTACTCGCGGACCTGCCGCCCGCGCACCCGCTGACCGCCGTGGTCCACACCGCGGGCACGCTCGACGACGGCGTCGTCACCGCACTCACCCCCGAACGCGTGGACGCCGTACTGCGCCCCAAGGCCGAGGCCGCCCTCCACCTGCACGAACTGACCCGCGACCTCGACCTCACGCACTTCGTGCTCTTCTCCTCGGCGGCGGGCACCTTCGGCGGTCCCGGACAGGCCAACTACGCCGCCGCCAATGCCTTCCTCGATGCCCTCGCCGCCCAGCGCCGGGCGGCTGGGCTGGCCGGGCAGTCCCTGGCCTGGACCCTGTGGGAGCAGCCCAGCGCCCTCACCGGACACCTGGACGAGGACGACGTACGACGCCTCGCCTGGTCCGGGATGCCGCCGCTCTCCACCGAACGGGGACTCGCGCTCTTCGACACCGCCCTCACCGTGGACCGGGCCGCCCTGGTCCCGATGCGCCTCGACACCGCGGCCCTGCGGTCCGCAGCCGCCGACGGCACCCTGCCGCCGCTGCTGCGCGGCCTGGTCCGCACACCGCCGCGCCGGGCGGCCGCGGCCACGGAGGCGGCGGCCGACGACAACGCCCTGCGCGGGCGCCTCGCGGCCCTCGACACCGGCGGACGGACCCGGCTGCTCGTCGACCTCGTCCGCACCCACGCGGCAGCCGTCCTCGGCCACACCTCCCCGGACGCCCTCGATCCCGTACGGGCCTTCCGCGAGCTGGGGTTCGACTCGCTGGCCTCGGTGGAACTGCGCAACCGCCTGAACGCCGCCACCGGCCTGCGGCTTCCCGCCGGCCTGGTGTTCGACCACCCGACCCCGGCGGCGCTCGCGGACTTCCTGGGCGCCGGACTCACGGCCCCGGAAGCGGCCACGTCCACATCCACGACCACGTCCCCGTCCACGGCCGCTGTACCCTCCGTACCCGCGAGCCCGGCCGACCGGAACCGGGACGCGGACGACGACCGGATCGCGATCGTCTCCGTAGCCTGCCGTCTCCCCGGCGGTGTCCGCTCCCCCGAGGACCTGTGGCGGATGCTGGCCGAGGGCCGCGACGGCATCTCCGGGTTCCCCACCGACCGGGGCTGGAGCCTGGACACGCTCTACGACCCCGATCCCGACCGCATCGGCACCTCCATCACCCGCGAGGGCGGCTTCCTCCACGACGCGGCTGATTTCGACGCGGAGTTCTTCGGCATCTCGCCGCGCGAGGCCGCGGCGATGGACCCCCAGCAGCGGCTGCTCCTGGAAACCACCTGGGAGCTCTTCGAACGCGCGGCCATCGACCCGTCCACCCTGCGCGGTGCCCCGGTCGGCACGTACGTCGGCCTGATGCAGCAGGACTACGCCGCCCGGCTGCTGCCCTACATCCCCGAGGACGTCGAAGGATTCCTCGGCACCGGCAACTCGGGAAGCATCGTCTCCGGACGTCTGGCCTACTTCTTCGGCCTGGAAGGCCCTGCGGTCACCGTGGACACGGCGTGCTCGTCCTCGCTGGTGGCCCTGCACCTCGCGGTACGGGCGCTGAGGTCGGGCGAATGCTCGCTGGCCCTGGCGGGCGGCGTCAACGTGATGTGCAGCCCCGAACTGTTCGTCGAGTTCAGTCGTCAGGGCGGTCTCGCCCCGGACGGCCGCTGCAAGTCCTTCGCCGCCGGGGCCGACGGGACCGCCTTCGGCGAAGGTACGGGCATGCTGCTGGTGGAGCGCTTGTCGGACGCCCGCCGCAACGGGCATCCGGTGCTGGCGGTGATCCGTGGTTCGGCCGTCAACCAGGACGGTGCGAGCAACGGCCTGACGGCGCCGAATGGTCCGTCCCAACAGCGGGTGATCCGTGCGGCGTTGGCGGACGCGGGGTTGTCGGCGTCCGAGGTGGACGTGGTGGAGGCGCACGGTACGGGGACGAGACTGGGTGACCCGATCGAGGCGGAGGCGCTGCTGGCCACGTACGGTCAGGACCGCCCGGCGGACCGTCCGGTCTGGATCGGCTCGCTGAAGTCCAACATCGGACACGCCTCGGCAGCAGCCGGTGTGGCGGGGGTCATCAAGTCGGTGCTCGCCCTGGGGCGCGGGGTGATGCCGAAGACGCTGCACGTGGACGGTCCGACGCCTGAGGTGGACTGGTCGGCGGGGGCCGGGCGGTTGCTCACGGAGTCCCGTACGTGGGACGACGCGGGCCGTCCGCGCCGGGCGGGCGTCTCCTCTTTCGGGGTCAGCGGCACCAACGCCCACGTCATCCTCGAACAGGCCCCGGCCGCCCCGACAGCCTTCGCAGACCGGCCCGTTGAGGGGTCCGGGACACCGGAGACCGTCCCCTTGCTCCTTTCGGCGCGGACTCCGGAGGCGCTGCGCGCCCAGGCCGTGGCGCTGTCGGCCCGGATCGGAGACGGGTCGGGCGTCCGCGCGGCGGACGTGGCCTTCTCCCTGGCCACGGGCCGCAGCGCGCTGGGACACCGCGCGGCGCTGGTGGGCACGGAGGAGAACCTTGCCGAGCACCTGACCGCGCTGTCACAGAGTGCTGCGGTGTCCGGGGGCGGGTTGGTCTCCGGTCGTTCGGTGTTGGTGTTTCCGGGTCAGGGTTCGCAGTGGGTGGGGATGGCTGCGGAGTTGTTGGGTGGGTCGGAGGTGTTCGCGGGGCGGATGGGTGAGTGTGAGCGGGCTCTGGGGCCTTATGTCGATTGGTCGTTGACGGAGGCTTTGGGTTCGGAGGAGTTGTTGGGGCGGGTTGATGTGGTGCAGCCGGTGTTGTGGGCGGTGATGGTGTCGTTGGCGGAGGTGTGGCGGTCGTTCGGTGTGGCTGTGGATGGGGTGGTGGGTCATTCGCAGGGTGAGGTTGCTGCGGCGTGTGTGGCGGGTGGTTTGAGTTTGGAGGACGGGGCGCGGGTGGTGGCGTTGCGTTCTCGTGCGGTGGGGGTGTTGGCGGGGCGGGGTGGTATGGCGTCGGTTCCGTTGCCGGTGGAGGAGGTGCGGGAGCGGTGTGCTTCCCGGGGTTTGTCGGTGGCGGCGGTGAACGGGCCTTCTTCGACGGTGGTTTCGGGTGACGCGGATGCGGTTGCCGGGCTCGTTGAGGAGCTCACCGCTGAAGGTGTGCGGGCGCGGTTGATCGAAGTGGATTACGCGTCGCATTCCTCCCATGTGGAGGAGATCCGCGAGCGGTTGCTCGCCGACCTGAAGGACATCACTCCGCGTTCGGGGTCGGTGCCGTTCTTTTCGACGGTGACGGGTGGCTGGCTGGATACGAAGGGGCTGGACGCGGAGTACTGGTACCAGAACCTCCGTCGGACCGTCGAGTTCGGGAAGGCGACGGAGACGCTGCTGGCCGATGGTTTCCGGTTCTTCATCGAGTCGAGTCCGCATCCGGTGTTGGGTGTTGCGGTGGGGGAGTCGGTGGAGGCCGCTGGTGTGGAGGCTGCGGTGCTGGGGACGCTCCGGCGTGAAGAAGGCGGCCCGGAGCAGGTGCTGCGCGCGGTGGGTCGTGGGTGGGAGCGGGGGTTGGGGGTCGACTGGTCGGGGGCGTTCCCGGGGGCGCGGCGGGTCGAGTTGCCGACGTACGCCTTCCAGCGCAGCCGCTACTGGCTCGACGTCCCGACCACCAGCTGGGACGTCGCCTCGGCGGGGCTCGCCACGACCGGGCACCCGCTGCTCGGTGCGGCGATGCAGGTCGCGGACTCCGACGAGCTGCTGCTCAGCGGCCGGATCTCGTCGGTCACCCACCCCTGGCTCGCCGACCACGCGGTGTCGGGCGTCGTCCTCTTCCCCGGCACGGCCTTTCTCGAACTCGCGCTGCGCGCCGGGGCTGAGGCGGGCTGCCCGGTGGTCGAGGAACTCACCCTCGGATCGCCGCTCGTCCTCCCGGACGAGGGCGCCGTCCACCTACAGCTCCGGGTCACCGCGCCCGACGGTGACGGTCGGCGGAGGCTCAGTGTGTTCGCCCGTACGGCACGGGACGCCGACGAGCCCTGGACCGAGCACGCCACCGGCACCCTGGCACCCCGGCCCGCCGGGGATCCGGCCGGGGCCGAGGCGGGTCTGCTGAGCTGGCCGCCGTCCGGTGCCGAACCCGTGGACACCGGCGACCTCTACGAGCGCTTCGCCGAGGCCGGTCACCACTACGGCCCCGCCTTCCGCGGCATCCGTGCCGCGTGGCTCCGCGACGGCGAGGTGTTCGCCGAGGTGGTGCTGCCGGAGGCGCAGCACGCCGACGCCGCCGGATGCGCGCTGCACCCCGCGTTGCTGGACGCGGCCCTCCAGACCGCCGCGCTGCTGCCCGACCAGGACGGCCGGGCCCGGCTGCCCTTCAGCTGGAACGGTGTGACCTGCGGGATCACCGGGGCCACCACGCTGCGTGTACGGCTCGCCGCCGACGCGCCGGACGCCGTGACCCTGCACGCCCACGACCTGTCCGGGCGGCAGGTGCTCGGAGTGGAGTCCCTGCTGCTGCGGCCTCCGGCCGAGGGCGGGCCGCTCTCCGCGACCGCCCACGCAGACCTGCTGTACCGCCTCGACTGGACCCCGGCCACTGAACCGGACGCCCCCGCCGTGCCCACCTGGGGCACCCTCGGCGGGGCCGTCCCCGACGCGGTGTCGTGGCAGGACCTCGACGCCCTGGGGGCCGCCCTCGAAGCGGGCGCCGTTCTTCCCGAGGTGATCGTGGCGGCCGTCACCACCGCCGACCTGCCCGACGCCGCCGACCGGGTCCGCGCCACCGCGCACCAGGGCCTCGCCCTCGTACAGCAGTGGCTGGCCGACGAGCGGTTCGCTGCGGCCAGGCTGGCCCTGCTCACCAGGGACGCGGTCCGTACCGGACCGGCCGACCGTCCTGTCGACCCCGCCCAGGCCGCCCTGTGGGGCCTGGTGCGCAGCGCGCGGGCCGAGCACCCCGGGCGCTTCGTCCTCATCGACGTGGCCGGGACCGGCGAACCGGCGGATGCCCTGTCGGCGGCGCTCGCCGCCGGGGAACCCGAGCTGGCGCTGCGGACCGGCCCGCTGCCACTGCTGCCCCGGCTCGTTCGCGGCGGCCGGGCGGACGGCACGCTGTCCCTCCCGGACGGCGCCGCCTGGCGGCTCACCACCGATGGCCGGGGCTCCCCGGAGGACATCACGGCGGAGCCCGCTCCCGAGGCCCTCGCCCCGCTGGGCAAGGGCGAGGTACGGATCGCGGTGCGCGCGGCCGGGCTGAACTTCCACGACGTCATCGCCGCGCTCGGCCTGGACCCCGACCCCGAACAGCAGGGCCTGGGCAGCGAGGGCGCCGGGACCGTCATCGAGGTGGGCCCGGGGGTGGACGACCTGGTGCCCGGGGACCGGGTGATGGGGATCTTCGGGGGCGCGTTCGGCCCGACCGCCGTCGCCGACCGCCGTACTGTCGCCCGGATACCGGAGGGCTGGTCCTTCGCCCGGGCCGCATCCGTGCCGGTGGTGTTCCTCACCGCCTACTACGGCCTGTTCGACCTCGGGGGGCTGCGGCGCGGGGAATCGGTACTGGTCCACGCCGGGGCCGGTGGCGTCGGCATGGCGGCGGTGCAGCTCGCCCGGCATGCCGGTGCGCGGGTGTTCGCGACGGCCTCGCCTCCCAAGTGGGATGTCCTGCGGGCCGGGGGACTGGACGACGCGCACATCGCCTCGACCCGGACCACCGACTTCGCCGAGAAGTTCCTGACGGCCACGGGCGGGCGGGGCGTCGACGTCGTACTCGACAGCCTGGCACGGGAGTTCGTCGACGCCGGTCTGCGGCTGCTGCCGAACGGCGGCCGGTTCGTGGAGATGGGCAAGACCGATGTCCGCGACCCCGAGGCGGTCGCCCGGCAGCACCCCGGGGTGCGCTACCGGGCGTTCGACCTGATGGAGGCTGGTCCGGAGCGGATCGGCGAGATGCTGGCCGACGTCCTGCGCCTGTTCGGGGAGGGAGCGCTGCGGCCTCTGCCCGTCACCTGCTGGGACGTACGGCAGGCCCCGGCCGCCCTGCGCTCGCTCAGCCGGGCCCAAGGCGTCGGCAAGAACGTCCTGCTGCTGCCCACTCCGCCGGACCCCGAAGGGACCGTCCTGGTCACCGGGGCCACCGGCACCCTGGGGCGGCTCCTGGCCCGGCACCTGGTTGTCGCGCACGGCACCCGGCACCTGCTGCTGGCGGGGCGCCGGGGCGGCTCCGCCGACGGAATGCCGGAGCTGGTACGGGAGTTGACCGGGCTCGGGGCGTCGGTGACCGTCGCCGCCTGTGACGTCGCCGACCGCGCCGAACTCGCCGCCCTGCTCGGGTCGGTGGACGCCGCGCACCCGCTGACCGCCGTCGTCCACGCGGCCGGTGTCCTGGACGACGCCACGGTCACCGGGCTGACCCCGGACCGGTTCGACCGCGTCCTGCGGCCCAAGGCGGACGCGGCGCTGGCCCTGCACGAACTCACCCGGGACCTCGACCTCGCGGCGCTGGTCCTGTTCTCCTCGGGCGCCGCCCAGTTCGGCGCGGCCGGGCAGGCGAACTACGCCGCCGCCAACGCGGTCCTCGACGCCCTCGCCGCCGAACGCCGGGCCGAGGGGCTGCCCGGCCTGTCCATCGGCTGGGGCCTGTGGGAGGAGCGCAGCGAGATGACCGCCGCGGTCACCGCGGGCCGGGGCGCCGGGGCGGGCGCGCTGACCTCGGCGGAGGGCCTCGCCCTGTTCGACGCGGCGCTGAACTCCCCGTACGCCTACCTGCTCGCGGCCAGGATCGCCCCGGCCGCGCTGCGGGCGGACGACCGGCTGCCCGCCGTGCTCCGCGGCCTGGTCCGTCCCGCCCGTACCGGCGCCGGTACCGGCTCCGCCGCTGAACCGGCCCGTTCGATGGCGCGGCAGCTCGCCGAGCTGCCCGAGGCCGAGCTGCACCGGACCTTGCTCGACCTGGTGCGGGGAACCGCCGCGGCGGTGCTCGGCCACAGTTCGCCGGACATGATTCGTCCGGCCCGCCCGTTCAAGGACGTCGGCTTCGACTCCCTCACCGGGGTCGAACTCCGCAACCGGCTGGTCTCCTCGACCGGGCTGCGGCTGCCTGCCGCGCTCGTCTTCGACCACCCCACCCCGGAGGCACTGGCACGCCACCTCGCCGAGCGGGCCACCGCCGCCCGCCCGACGGGCGACGCGGCGGTCCGGGCCGGGCTCGACACCCTGGAGACCCTGCTCGACGCCCTGCCGCCGGGCGGCGTCAGCGACGAACTCGCCGCCCGGATACGGGACGTACTGACCCGCCCGCTGCCCGGTGGGACACCGTCCACCGCCGTCGCCCGCCCCACGGACGACGCGGACGACCTGGCTCCCGAGCTGATCGAGGCGGCCAGCGACGACGAGATGTTCGACTACATCGACCGGCAGTTGGGGGCCGGATGACCAGGGCACCGGTCCGCGTACCTCGCGCCGTCCGAGTACCTCGCGTACGCCGTGCGTCCGGCGCCGTCCGCGCACCTCGCGTACGCCGTGTGCCCCGCGCCGTCCGCGCCGTCTGCGCACTCCGCGCATCCCGATACGAGACCCGAGCAGCCCGAGACGAAAGCAGCGGTGTCCAGTGAGCGACCAGAGGATGCGCGAGTACCTCAACCGGGTGACCATCGACCTGCGGAACACCCGGCAGCGGCTCCGGGAGGCCGAGGCCCGTACGAGCGAACCGATCGCGATCGTGTCCATGGCCTGCCGCTTCCCCGGCGGTGTCCGCACCCCGGAAGACCTGTGGGACCTGCTCGCCGACGGCCGCGACACCGTCGCGGCCGTCCCCGGCGACCGGGGCTGGGAGACCGCCTGGCCGTCCGGCGGCACGGTCCCCGGACGGGGGGCGTTCCTGGACGGCGCGGCGGACTTCGACCCGGAGTTCTTCGGCATCTCGCCTCGTGAGGCGGTCGCGATGGACCCACAGCAGCGGCTGCTTCTGATGGCCTCCTGGGAGGCCGTCGAGCAGGCCGGAATCGACCCGCTCACGCTGCGGGGCAGCCGTACCGGGGTGTACGCCGCGGCCATCGACCAGGGGTACGCGACGCTGGGCCCCGGCGCCGCCGAAGCCGTCCAGGGGTTCCTGATGACGGGGAACTCGATGAGCGTGATGTCCGGGCGGGTGTCCTACGCGCTCGGTCTCGAAGGTCCCGCCGTCACCGTGGACACCGCCTGTTCGGCCTCGCTGGTGGCGCTGCACCTCGCGGCGCGGGCCCTGCGGGCCGGTGAGTGCTCGCTCGCGCTCGCCGGCGGGGTCAGCGTGATGGCGCTGCCGGCGGTGTTCGTCGAGTTCAGCCGGCAGGGCGCGATGTCCCCCGACGGCCGCTGCAAGCCGTTCGCGGCGGCCGCGGACGGCACCGGCTGGGGCGAGGGCGTGGGGATGCTGCTGCTGGAGCGGCTGTCGGACGCGCGCCGCAACGGCCGTACGGTACTGGCCGTACTGCGCGGCTCGGCGATCAACCAGGACGGTGCCAGCAACGGCCTGACCGCCCCCAACGGTCCCTCCCAGCAGCGGGTGATCCGGGCGGCGCTCGCGGATGCGGGCGTGACCGCGTCGGAAGTGGACGCGGTGGAGGCGCACGGCACCGGCACCACCCTCGGCGACCCGATCGAGGCCGACGCGCTGCTGGCCACGTACGGCCGGGACCGGCCCGCCGACCGCCCGCTGTGGCTGGGGTCGCTGAAGTCGAACATCGGACACACCCAGGCCGCCGCCGGGGTCGCCGGGGTCATCAAGACGGTCCTCGCGCTGCGACACGGTGTCCTGCCGCGCACCCTGCACGTGGACGCGCCCACTCCGCACGCCGACTGGTCCTCGGGCGCCGTCGAACTCCTCACCGAGGCCCGCGACTGGCCCACCGTCGACCGGCCGCGCCGGGCCGGGGTGTCCTCGTTCGGCATGAGCGGCACCAACGCGCACGTCGTCCTCGAACAGGCACCGGAGTCGGAGTCGGAGTCGGCCGAGGGGTCGGAGCCGGAACCAGCCGACGGGCCGGAAGCGGTGTCCGGCGCTCCGGATACCGCGACCGAGGAGCCGGACGCCGTGGCCGGGCCGAGCACGATGACCGGTCCGCAGCCCGGGCCGAGCACGATGACCGGTCCGGTGCCCGGGGCCGGGCCGTCGGTGGAGTCGGCGGGCGCGCCCGGGGCCGCGATGCCCTGGGTGCTGTCCGGCCGCACCGCGTCCGCGCTCGGGGACCAGGCGGCCCGGCTGCGCGCCCGGCTCGCCACGGACGCGCCCGCACGGCCTGCCGACATCGGGTTCTCGCTGGCGACCACCCGGTCCGCCTTCGAACACCGGGCCGTGGTGATCGGCGACGGGTACGACGCACTGCTGAACGGGCTCGCCGCCGTGTCCGCACCGGGCATGCACCTGCTCACCGGCCAGGCTCCGGCCCCCGACCTGGGCCTGCCTCCCGGCCCGTCCCCGGCTTCCGACGTGGTCCCGGCTTCCGACCAGGCCACCACCGCCGACATCGTCACCGGCACCGGCCGGGTCGTCGAGGGCCGGACGGCGCTGGTCTTCCCCGGTCAGGGCTCCCAGTGGGCCGGAATGGCACAGGATCTGCTCGCCACCAGCCCCGTCTTCCGGGACCGCCTCGCCGCCTGCGACGCCGCCCTCTCCGCCCATGTCGACTGGCGGCTCCCCGCCGTCCTGGAGGGCGCGCCCGGGGTCCCCTCCCTGGAACGGGTGGACGTGGTGCAGCCGGTGCTGTGGGCGGTGATGGTGTCACTGGCCGCGCACTGGGAGTCCTGGGGCGTCCGGCCCGACGCCGTGGTCGGGCACAGCCAGGGAGAGATCGCCGCCGCCGTGGTGGCGGGAGCGCTGAGCCTGGAGGACGGGGCGAAGGTCGTCGCCCTGCGCAGCCGGGCCATCCGGGCGCTGGCCGGACTCGGCGGCATGGTCGCGGTGTCCCTGCCCGAGGACGAGGCCCGCGCCGCGATCGCCCCCTGGGGCGAGAAGCTGTCGCTGGCCGCCGTCAACGGGCCCGCCGCCGTGGTGGTTTCGGGGGAGCCGGAGGCCCTCGCCGAACTGCTCGCCCACTGCGCCGCACGGGGCGTACGGGCCCGGTCCGTACCCGTGGACTACGCCTCGCACTCGGCCCAGGTCGAACGGATCAGGTCCGAGGTGCTGGCCGCGCTGGCCGACGTACGCCCGCTCCCGGCCCGGACACCGCTGTTCTCCACCGTCACCGGCGACCGGCTCGACACCACGGCCATGGACGCCGACTACTGGTACCGCAACCTCCGTGGGACCGTCCGCTTCGACGCGGCCGTACGCTCCCTGGTCGAGCAGGGCCACGAGGTCTTCGTCGAGGTGTCGCCGCACCCGGTGCTGACCATGGCCCTCCAGGACACCGCCGAGGCCACCGGAGCCGCCGAACCGCCCGTGGTCGTCGGCACCCTGCGCCGCGACGACGGCGGACTGCGCCGGGCCCTGCGCTCGGCCGCCGAACTGTGGGTGGCGGGCGCGGCCGTCGACTGGTCCGCCGTGTACGCCGGTACCGGCGCCCGCCCGACCGGCCTGCCCGGATACCCCTTCCAGCTGCGGCGCTACTGGCTGGAGCCGGAGGCGGCGCCCGACAGCGGACCGGCCGCCGCCGACCCGCACGACACGGCCTTCTGGCACATGGTCGACCACGACGCCCCGGCCGAGATCGCCGCCCGCCTCGCCGTCGACGAGGACGCCCTCGCCCCCGTACTGCCCGCCCTGCGCGGCTGGCGCGAACAGCGGCGCGAGGAGAGCGTCATCGACTCCTGGCGCTACCGCATCGGCTGGCAGGCCCTGCCCGACCCGCCTGCCGCCACCCCCGCCGCCGTCGGCACCTGGCTCGTCGTCCTGCCCGCCGGACACGACGACGCACAGGTACGCGGCCCGCTGCTCGCCCTCGCCGAAGCGGGTGCCACCGTCGTCACGGCGGAACTCACGGCCGACGCCGTCCGCCGCACGGACCTCGCGGACACGCTCGCCACCGCCCTCGGCGACCTCGTCCCGACGGGCGTGCTGTCGCTGCTGGCCGCCGCCGACCTGCCCCACCCCGACCACCCGGCCCTGCCCACCGGGACGGCACTCACTGTCGCCCTGGTGCAGGCCCTGGGCGACCTTGCCCTCACGGCACCCCTCTGGTGCGCCACCGCCGGGGCGGTGTCCACGGGCCCGGACGACCCGGTCACCCGCCCCCGACAGGCGCTGGTCTGGGGCACCGGACTGGTGGCCGCGCTGGAACTGTCCGCCCGCTGGGGCGGACTCATCGACCTGCCGCCGGACCTCGACGCCTGCGCCCGGACCCGGCTCACCGCCGTACTGACGGCCTACGGCCCCGGCACGGACGGCCCCAGAACGGACGGCATCGGCACGGACGGCATCGGCCGCGAGGACCAGCTCGCCCTGCGCCCCACGGGCATCCTGGCCCGCCGACTCCGGCGCGCCCCCCGGAGCGACAGCCGTACGAGCCGTACGAGCCGTACGAAGCAGTGGAAGCCCCGTGGCACCGTCCTGCTGACCGGCGGCACCGGAGCCGTCGGCCCGCACCTCGCCCGCTGGCTGGCCCGCAGCGGCGCCACCCACCTCGTCCTGCCCGGCCGCCGAGGCCCCGAGGCGCCCGGCGCGGCCGAACTCACCGCAGAGCTTGCCGCCCTGGGCGTACGACTGACCCTGCCCGTCTGCGACCTGGCGGACCGTCAGGCGGTGGCGGCGCTGCTCACCGACCTGGAGGCGGCGGGCGACCCGGTCGCCGCGGTCGTCCACGCGGCCGCCTTCGTCGCGCTCGCCCCCCTGGACGGCACACCGATGTCCGCGTTCGAACAGATCGTCGCCGCCAAGGCCACGGGCGCCGAACACCTCGACGCCCTGCTCGACCGCGAACTCGACGCCTTCGTCCTGTTCTCCTCGATCGCCGGAGTCTGGGGCAGCGGCGACCACGGCGCCTACGCCGCGGCCAACGCCTACCTCGATGCCCTGGCCCAGCACCGCCGGGCCCGCGGCCTCACCGCCACCACCGTCGACTGGGGCATCTGGCAGGCCGAGAACCCCTGGCAGGACCGCGTCGCCGGAGAGGACGCCGACCTGTTCAACCTGGAGCAGCACGGCCTCCCCCGGATCGCCCCCGACCTCGCCGTCCACGCCCTGCGCCAGGCGCTCGACGACGACGAGACCGTCCTCACCGTCGCCGACGTCGACTGGGAACGGTTCGCCGCCGTCTTCACCTCCACCCGTCCCAGCCCGCTGCTCACCGGCATCCCCGAGGCCCGCCGCGCCCTGGAGGCCGCGACCGGGGACACGGAGGCACCCGCCGCCGCACTGCTGCGCCAACGGCTCGCCGCCCTCGGTGAATCCGAACAACACCGCCTGCTGCTCGAACTGGTCCGCACCCACGCCGCAGCCGTCCTCGGCCATGCCACGGTGGACGCGATCCGGCCCGGCAAGGCCTTCCAGGACATGGGCTTCGCCTCCCTCACCGCGGTCGAACTCCGCAACCGGCTCAACACCGCCACCGGACTGCGGCTGCCGTCCACCCTGATCTTCGACCACCCGTCGTCCACCGCGCTCGCTCAGGAGATCCGCACCGAACTGCTCGGCCGACAGGCCACCGAACCGGACTCCTCCGAACCGGACTCTTCCGAAACGGGCTCCTCCGAACTGGGCTCCTCCGAAACGGGCTCCTCCGAACCGGACTTGGACCGCTCAGGGCCGGACCGTTCCAGCCTGGACACCGCCGTGCATCCGCCCGCACCCGACGACGACCTGATCGCGATCGTGTCCATGGCCTGCCGCTTCCCCGGCGGCATCGGCACCCCCGAAGACCTGTGGCGCCTGCTCGCCGACGGCGGCGACGCCGTCTCCGACCTCCCCACCGACCGGGGCTGGGACATCGAGGCCCTCTACGACCCCGACCCCGACCACCCCGGCACCTCCACGACCCGGCGTGGCGGCTTCCTGCACAACGCGGCTGATTTCGACGCGGAGTTCTTCGGCATCTCGCCGCGCGAGGCCCTGGCCATGGACCCCCAGCAGCGGCTGCTCCTGGAAACCACCTGGGAGGCGATCGAGCGCGCGGCCATCGACCCGGACGCCCTGCGCGGCAGCCCCACCGGAGTGTTCACCGGGGTCAACTACGCCGATTACGCGGCGGTCGTCGCCCAGTCGGAAGAAGGAGACGGCCACCTGCTCACCGGCAGCGCACCCAGCGTCGTATCCGGCCGGGTCGCCTACACCCTGGGCCTCGAAGGCCCCGCGGTGACCATCGACACGGCCTGCTCCTCCTCCCTCGTCGCCCTGCACCTCGCAGGCCGGGCGCTGCGCGGCGGGGACTGCTCGCTCGCCCTGGTCGGCGGCGTCGCCGTGATGGCGACCCCCGGCGCCCTCATCAGCTTCTCCCGTCAGCGGGGACTCGCCGAGGACGGCCGCTGCAAGGCGTTCTCGGACGACGCGGACGGCATGGGCATGGGCGAGGGCGTCGGCGTCCTCCTGCTGGAGCGGCTGTCGGACGCCCGCCGCAACGGACACCCGGTCCTGGCGGTGGTACGCGGCTCCGCCGTCAACCAGGACGGAGCCAGCAACGGCCTCTCCGCCCCCAACGGCCCCTCCCAACAGCGGGTTATCCGGGCGGCGTTGGCGGACGCGGGGCTGGTGGCGTCCGAGGTGGACGTGGTGGAGGCGCACGGCACCGGCACCACCCTCGGCGACCCCATCGAGGCCCAGGCGCTGCTGGCCACATACGGCCAGGACCGGCCCGCCGACCGACCCCTGCTGGTCGGCTCCCTCAAGTCCAACCTCGGCCACGCCCAAGCGGCATCGGGGGTGGCAGGGGTCATCAAGACGGTGCTGTCCATGCGGCACGGACAGGTGCCCCGCACCCTGCACGTCGGCACGCCCTCCGGCCACGTCGACTGGACACGCGGGGCGCTGGCCCTCGCGACCGAGCAGCAGCCCTGGCCGCTCCACGGCCGCCCCTTCCGGGCCGGAGTGTCTTCTTTCGGCCTGAGCGGCACCAACGTCCACACCATCCTCGAACACGCACCCCTGGAAGACGATGGCCCGACGGCCGAGCGCATCCCCCTGCCGGCGGCGGTGCCCTGGCTGCTGTCGGCGAAGAGCCCGGGGGCACTGCGCTCCCAGGCCGACCGCTTACGCCGCCACCTGGACGGCGGCAGCCCCGTGCCCGACCCGCGCGACATCGGGTCCGCCCTGCACGCCCGCACCGCCTTCGAGTACCGGAAGGCACTGATCGGAGACCGGGACCAACTCCCTACCCTGCTGGGCCGGATGGCCGACGACGACTCGGGAGCGTGGGACGGCGGCCGCACGGTCGACGGCCGTTCGGTGTTGGTGTTTCCGGGTCAGGGTTCGCAGTGGGTGGGGATGGCTGCGGAGTTGCTGGGTGGGTCGGAGGTGTTCGCGGGGCGGATGGGTGAGTGCGAACGGGCTCTGGAGCCTTACGTCGACTGGTCGTTGACGGAGGCGTTGGGTTCGGAGGAGTTGTTGGCGCGGGTTGATGTGGTGCAGCCGACGCTGTGGGCGGTGATGGTGTCGTTGGCGGAGGTGTGGCGGTCGTTCGGTGTGGCGGTGGATGGGGTGGTGGGTCATTCGCAGGGTGAGGTTGCTGCGGCGTGTGTGGCGGGTGGTTTGAGTTTGGAGGACGGGGCGCGGGTGGTGGCGTTGCGTTCTCGTGCGGTGGGGGTGTTGGCGGGCCGGGGTGGTATGGCGTCGGTTCCGTTGCCGGTGGAGGAGGTGCGGGAGCGGTGTGCTTCCCGGGGTTTGTCGGTGGCGGCGGTGAACGGGCCTTCTTCGACGGTGGTTTCGGGTGACGCGGATGCCGTTGCCGGGCTCGTTGAGGAGCTCACCGCTGAAGGTGTGCGGGCGCGGTTGATCGAAGTGGATTACGCGTCGCATTCCTCCCATGTGGAGGAGATCCGCGAGCGGTTGCTCGCCGACCTGAAGGACATCACTCCGCGTTCGGGGTCGGTGCCGTTCTTTTCGACGGTGACGGGTGGCTGGCTGGATACGAAGGGGCTGGACGCGGAGTACTGGTACCAAAACCTCCGTCGGACCGTCGAGTTCGGGAAGGCGACGGAGACGCTGCTGGCCGATGGTTTCCGGTTCTTCATCGAGTCGAGTCCGCATCCGGTGCTGGGTGTGGCGGTGGGGGAGTCGGTGGAGGCCGCTGGTGTGGAGGCTGCGGTGCTGGGGACCCTGCGGCGTGATGAGGGTGGTCCGGAGCAGGTGTTGCGTGCGGTGGGTCGTGGGTGGGAGCGGGGGTTGGGGGTCGACTGGTCGGGGGCGTTCCCGGGGGCGCGGCGGGTCGAGTTGCCGACGTACGCCTTCCAGCGCAGCCGCTACTGGCCCGAGCCGGCGCCCACCACGGCGGCCGATGTGGGCTCGGCCGGGCTCGACCCCGCCGACCACCCCGTCCTCGGAGCCGCCATCGAGCTGGCCGATACGGGTGAACTGCTGCTCAGCGGTCGGTTGTCGCTGCGCACCCACCCCTGGCTCGCCGACCACGCCGTGGCCGGTACGGTCCTGCTGCCCGGCGCGGCCTTCGCGGAACTCGCCGTACGCGCCGCAGATGAGGCCGGATGCCACACGGTGGAGGAACTGACGCTCCAGGCGCCGCTGTTGATCCCCGCCGACACCGCCGTACGCCTGCAAGTACGGGTCGGTGCAGCGGACGCGCACGGCGGCCGCTCCCTGGACCTGTTCTCCTGCCGTGAGGACGCGACGGTCCCGCACTGGACCGCGCACGCCACCGGCGTACTCACCGCCGACTCCTCGACCCGTAAGCCGCCGCCCGCACCCGGACCGGACGACGTCGGCTCCTGGCCCCCGCCCGGCGCCGTCCCGATCCCCGTCGACGACCTGTACGAGCGGTTCCACGCCTCCGGCTACGGTTACGGACCCGCCTTCCGAGGGCTCACCAGTGCCTGGCGCCGAGGCGACGAGATCTTCACCGAGGTACGCCTGCCCGAGGGCCAGCACCGGTCCGCCGCCGCCTTCGGCGTGCACCCCGCGCTCCTGGACGCCGCCCTCCAGGGGCTGTTCCTGCGCGCCCGGCCGGAGACCGGACCGGGCCCGGACCGGCCGTCCGCCGGACTGCCGTTCTCCTGGAGCGGGGTCAGGCTGCACGCCTCCGCGGCCACCGCGCTCCGGGTACGGCTCGGCTTCCGGCCGGACGGATCGGTGGCGATCGACGCGACCGACCCGAACGGCCTCCCGGTCGCGTCGGTCGAGGCACTCGCCGTCCGCCCGATCGATCTCGACGCCCTCCGCCCGGGCGGTGGCCCGGAATCCCTCTACCGGCTCCAGTGGTCGGCGGTGCCCGACACCGCACCCGCCGGTCCCCTCGGGCCCTGGGCCGTCCTCGGCGGCCGGGACCTGTTCCCGGACAGCCATCCGGACCTGGCCGCGCTCGGTGCCGCGCTGGACGGGGGAGCGCCGTCGCCCGCCGCCGTACTGGCCTGGTGCGACCCCACCCCGCGCTTCGCGTCCCCGCCCGACGCCGCATCCGTACACACCGCACTGGACGACGCCCTGCGGCTCGTCCAGGAGTGGCTGGCCGACCCGCGTTGGGACGACGGCACCCGGCTCGTACTCGTCACCCGGGGCGCGGTCTCCACGGCAGCCGGTGAGGAGGTCACCGACCTCACCGGAGCCGCCGTCCGCGGCCTCGTCCGCTCCGCCCAGTCCGAGCACCCGGACCGCTTCCTGCTGATCGACACCGACGACCCGGCCGCCGTGACCGGCCTGCTGCCCCGGGCACTGGCCGGAACGGAACCCCAACTGGCGATACGCGCCGGACAACTCCTCGCCGCCCGCCTCACCAGGGCCACCATCACCACGGACCCGAGCCCGGACCCCACCACGGATCCGAACCCGGGCACGGACGCGCTCGCGGGCCCGGCCCCGGCCTCGGCCTCGGACCCGGCCCCGTACACACCGTCCCGTATCGCCGCGCCTGGCGGAACCGTCCTCGTCACCGGAGCGGGCGGCGCGCTCGGCGGTCTGGTGGCCCAGCACCTCGTGACCGCGCACGGCGTACGGAACCTGCTGCTCGTCGGCAGGCGCGGCGCGGCCGCCCCGGGTCTGGCCGACCTCGCCGCCGAACTGCGCGGCCTCGGCGCCCGGGTGGACGTGGAGGCGTGTGACGTCGCCGACCGGGACGCGCTCGCCGCCCTGCTCGCCGGCATCCCCGCCGACCGCCCGCTGAGCGCGGTCGTCCACGCGGCAGGCGTCCTGGACGACGGTACGGTCGAGTCGCTGACCCCCGAGCGGATGCGCCACGTACTACGGCCCAAGGTCGACGCGGCTTTCCACCTGCACGCCCTCACCCGTGATCTGCCGCTGTCGGCCTTCGTCCTGTTCTCCTCCGCGTCCGCCACGGTCGGCAACGCCGGTCAGGGCAACTACGCGGCCGCCAACGCCTTCCTCGACGCGCTCGCCCAGCATCGCCGGGCTCTCGAACTGCCCGCCCAGTCACTCGCCTGGGGCCTGTGGGAACGCCGCAGCACCATGACCGGCACGCTCACCGCCGCCGACCTGCGGCGCATGTCCCGGGGAGGCACCGCGGCCATCGGCAGCGAAGAGGGGCTGGCGCTGTTCGACGCGGCCCTCACCCTGGACGAACCGCTGCTCGTGCCGGTCAGGATCGATCTCGGCCGGCTCCGGGCGGCGGCCCGGACCGCACCTGTCCCGGCCCTGCTCTCCGCCCTGGTCCCCGGCACCGTACGCCGCCCCGCCTCCGGGGCGGACGCCGCCGAGGCCGACTCGCTGCGCCGCCGGTTGACCGGCCTGCCCCCGGAGGAACGCCTCGCCACCCTGCTCGACCTGGTACGGAGCCGGGGCGCCGACATCCTCGGCCACGGCGGAGCCGGGAGCATCGACCCGGACCAGCCGTTCAAGGACCTCGGCTTCGACTCGCTCACCTCCGTCGAGCTCCGCAACCGGCTCAGCACCGCCACCGGCCGCAGGCTGCCCGCGACCCTGGTCTTCGACCACCCCACCCCGGCCGCCGTCGCCGCCTACCTCAGCGGGCGCCTGGTACCCGACGGGCCGGGCGGCCCCGCCACCACGGGGAAGGCCACGGGGAAGGCCGCCGCGCTCCTGGACCTCGCCGACCGGCCGGAGGCACCGGCGGACGCCACCGGCACTCCCACCGCCGACGACATCAAGGACATGGCCGTCGACGAACTCGTCCGGGTGGCCCTGGGCGGCGAACGTGACTGACCGACAGCCGCAGAAGGAGAAGCCGAACCCCATGCCCACCGACACCGACACGGATCAGGTGGTCGCCGCCCTGCGCGCCTCGCTGCTGGAGAACCAGCGCCTGCGACAGGAGAACCGACGGCTCCGTGACGACTCCGCCGAGCCCGTCGCCATCGTGGCGATGAGCTGCCGCTACCCCGGCGGTGTGCGCACCCCGGAAGACCTGTGGGAGCTGCTGGTCAAGGAACGCGACGCGGTCTCGCCGTTCCCCACCGACCGGGGCTGGGACGTCGAGGGCGGCTTCGACGCGGACCCCGACACCCCCGGCACCTTCTACGTCCGTGAAGGCGGCTTCCTCCACGACGCGACAGGCTTCGACCCCGGCTTCTTCGGTATCTCCCCGCGCGAGGCCCTGGCCATGGACCCCCAACAGCGGCTGCTGCTGGAGGCGTCCTGGGAGGCGGTGGAGCGCGCGGGCATCGACCCGACGACCCTGCGCGGCAGCCGTACCGGCGTCTACACCGGAGTGATCTACGGTGAGTACGCGTCCCGGCTCGACCGGGTGCCCGACGAGGTGGAGGGCTTCCTCGGCACCGGCAGCATCCCGAGCGTCGCCTCGGGCCGGATCTCCTACACCCTGGGCCTGGAAGGCCCGGCGGTCACCCTGGACACCGCCTGCTCGTCCTCCCTGGTCGCCGTCCACCTCGCCTGCCAGGGGCTGCGCTCCGGTGACACCACCCTCGCCCTGGCCGGCGGGGTGACCGTGATGTCCACCCCTGGCCTGTACGTCGGATTCAGCCGCCAGCGCGGCCTGGCACCCGACGGGCGCAGCAAGTCCTTCTCGGCCGCGGCGGACGGAGCCGGGTTCGGGGAGGGCCTGGGCCTGCTCCTGCTGGAACGGCTCTCGGACGCCCGGCGCGCGGGGCATCCCGTTCTGGCCGTCATCCGGGGCTCGGCCGTCAGCCAGGACGGTGCCAGCAACGGACTGACCGCCCCGAACGGGCCCGCGCAGCAGCGCGTGATCGGCCAGGCGCTCGCCCGTGCCGGACTCGCCCCGGCGGAGGTGGACATGGTGGAGGCGCACGGCACCGGCACCGTGCTCGGCGACCCCATCGAGGCCCAGGCGCTGCTGGCCACGTACGGTCAGGACCGGCCCGCCGACCGCCCGCTGTGGCTGGGATCGCTGAAGTCCAACCTGTCCCACACCCAGGCCGCCGCGGGCGTCGGCGGGGTGATCAAGTCGGTGCTGGCGATGCGGCACGGCGTGATGCCGCGCACCCTGCACGTCGACCGCCCCTCGCCCCGTATCGACTGGACCGAGGGAGCCCTCTCCCTGCTCACCGAGGCCACCCCGTGGCCGGAGACGGGGCGGCCGCGCCGGGCGGGGGTGTCCTCCTTCGGAGCCAGCGGGACCAACGCCCACGTCATCCTCGAACAGGCCCCCACAGCAGCGACCGGCGCGACGGTCGTTACCGCCCCAGCAGTCCCCACCGCCCCCACCGTCCCCACCGCAGCGACTGGAGGACCAACGGCCGTCCCCAGCAAGCCGGTTGACCCGACCGCCACGCCGGAACCGGTGCCCGCCGCCGTCCCCTGGATCCTGTCGGCGCGTACTCCGGACGCGCTGCGCGCCCAGGCGGCGGCGCTGCACGAGCGGGTGGTGGCGGAACCGGGCCTGAGCGTGGTGGACGTGGGCCATTCGCTGGCGGTGGGGCGTTCGCGGTTCGCGGAGCGTGCCGTGGTGGTGGGGGCGGACCGGGGCGAGCTGCTGGCCGGTGTCGCCGCCCTGTCGCGGGGCGCCCGCTCGGCGGACGTGGTGACCGGAAGTGGGCAGCTCCCGGGCCGTTCGGTGCTCGTCTTCCCGGGCCACGGCTCGCAATGGGTGGGGATGGCGGCGGAGCTGCTGGGTGAGTCGGAGGTCTTCGCGGAACGGATGGCGGGGTGCGGGCGGGCCCTGGCGCCTTACGTCGACTGGTCGTTGACCGAAGCACTGGGCTCGGAACGGCTGTTGGCGCGGGTCGATGTGGTGCAGCCGGTGCTGTGGGCGGTGATGGTGTCGCTGGCGGAGGTGTGGCGTGCGTTCGGCGTCGTTCCGGACGCCGTGGTCGGCCATTCCCAGGGCGAGATCGCGGCCGCCTGCGTGGCGGGTGGTCTGAGCCTCGACGACGGGGCCCGCGTGGTCGCGCTGCGGTCCCGTGCGGTGGCGGCGCTGGCGGGCCGTGGCGGCATGGCGTCGATCCCGTTGCCGGTGGACGTGGTGCGGGAGCGCACCGCCCCGTGGGCGGGCCGGCTGTCGGTGGCCGCCGTCAACGGCCCCTCGTCGACGGTGGTTTCGGGTGATGCGGACCCGGTCACGGCACTGGTGGAGGAACTCCTGGAGGAAGGGGTGTGGGCGAGCCGCATCGAGGTCGACTACGCCTCGCACTCCTCCCACGTGGCGGAGATCCGCGAGCGCCTGCTGTCCGACCTGGACGGCATCACCCCCCTCTCGGGGACGGTGCCGTACTACTCCAGCGTCACCGGCGGCCTGCTGGACACGAAGGCCCTGGACGCCGAGTACTGGTACCGCAACCTCCAGCAGCCGGTCGAGTTCGAGCGGGCGACCCGCTCGCTCCTCGCGGCCGGGCACCGCGTCTTCATCGAGGCCGGCCCGCAGCCCGCCCTGATGTACGGGATCGAGGACACGGCCGCCGACGCGGGCGCCCCGGAGACGGTGGTGCTCGACACCCTGCGGCGCGGGGCCGGAGGACTCCGACGGCTTCAGACCGCCCTCGCCGAGGCACACGTCCAGGGCCTGCGCGTCGACTGGGAGCGGCTGTTCGCGGGAACCGGCGCCCAGCGGGTGGACCTGCCCACCTACGCCTTCCAGCGACGACGCTACTGGCTCGACGCCCTGCCGGCCGACCGGGACCCGGCGGCCACCGGCCAGTGTGCCGTGGACCACCCGCTGCTCGGCGCCGAGGTCGAACTGCCCGACGACGCGGGCACGCTCTTCACCGGCCGGCTCTCCGTGGCCACCCACCCCTGGCTCGCCGACCACGCCGTGGCCGGAGCCGTGATCCTGCCCGGCGCGGCCCTCGTGGAGCTGGCCGCGCACGTGGGCCGCCGCCTCGGCTGCGCTCTCGTGGAGGAACTGACCCTCGCCGCCCCGCTGCTGCTGCCCGGCGGTGCCGCCGACGACCACGCCGTACACCTGCGCGTACGGGTGGGTGCCGAGGACGGTACGGGGCGGCGCCCGGTGGAGTTCCACTCCCGGCCCGAGGCCACCCCCGGCGCCGCCACCCCGCCCTGGACCCGGCACGCGACCGGCACGGTCGCCCCCCAGGCCCCCCAGGACCCCTCAGCCGACGGGAACGATACGGCCGACGGGAACGACACGGCCGCCGGACCGGCCGGTGCGTGGCCCCCGCCCGGCGCCGCCCCCCTGGACGTGGACGAGCTGTACGGGCTGCTCGAAGCCCGGGGCGTCGCCTACGGCCCGGCCTTCCGAGGCCTGCGGGCCGCCTGGCGCACCACGGACGCGATCCACGCCGAAGTGGCCCTGCCCGACGACCTCCCCGGCACCGGAGCGGACGGCTTCGCCGTGCACCCGGCCCTCTTGGACGCGGCCCTCCAGACGACCGGTCTGCGCGAAGGCGCCGGGGCCGGGGAGCTTGCCGACGGCGTCCCCGGCGCTGGGAGCGGGGAGCCCGCCGACGGCGTCCCCCTGCCGTTCTCCTGGCAGCGCGTCGCGATCGAGCCCTCCGACGCGCCGGTCCTGCGCGTACGGCTGCGCCCCGACGGCCCCGACACCGTCGCCGCGCGGATCACCGACCCCTCGGGGCGTACCGTGGCGACGGTCGGCTCGCTCACCCTGCGCACGGCGTCCACCGCCGCGCTGCGGGCGTCCTCCGGCTCCGTCTTCCACATCGGCTGGACGCCGGTCACCGCCGGGCCCGGCCCGCGCCCGGTCACCCGCTGGGGCCTCCTCGGCCCGCGCGACGAGCGGCTGCTGCCGGTCGGCTTCCCCGCCGAACACCTGTCCGCGACCCCCGACGCGATGCTGCTGACCTGCCCCTCGTCCACCGAAACCGGGCCCCCGGCCGGTGCGACCGGGGACGCCCCCGCCCGGGACGCGGATCCCGAGGCGGTGCACACAGTCGCGTCCGGCGTCCTGGACCGCCTCCAGGCCCACCTGGCCGACGACAGCACCTCCCGTACGCCCCTGGTGGTACTCACCCGGGGTGCGACCGGCCCGCTCGGCCCAGGGCAGCAGCCGGTGGACCTCGGCGCGGCGGCCGTCTGGGGCATGGTCAGGGCCGCTCAGCTCGAACACCCCGACCGGTTCGTGCTGCTGGACACCGAAGGGCCCAACCCGGACGGTCTCGGCGACGCGCTCGCCGACCTCCTCGCCACGGGCGAACCACAGGCGGCCCTGCGCGACGGCGTCCTCTACGCGCCCCGACTGATCCGGCCACCGGCCACCACCGCCACGACCGTCACCACGGCCCCCGCCCCCGCCCCCACCCCCGCGTCGGCGACCCGGCCGACCGGCCCGTTCGGGCCGTCCGAGGGGACCGTACTGCTGAGCGGCGGCGGCGCTCTCGCGGCCGTCCTGGCACGCCATCTGGTCGCCGAGCACGGAGTACGCCACCTCCTCGTGCTGAGCCGTCGCGGCGCCGACGCCCCGGGCCTGCCGGAGCTGACGGCGGAGCTGGCCCAGGCAGGAGCCGAAGTGACCTCCGTACGCTGTGATGTGTCGGACCGTCAGGAACTGGCCGCCGCTCTCGCGGCCGTCCCCGAACACCATCCGCTGTGCGCCGTGGTCCACACCGCCGGAGTGCTCGACGACGGCCTGCTGGACGGGCTGACGGGGGAGCGGATGGCCGCCGTCCTGCGGCCCAAGCTCGACGCCGCCCACCACCTCGACCGGCTGACGCGCGGGGCGGACCTCTCGGCGTTCGTCGTCTTCTCCTCCGCCGCAGGTGTGCTGGGCAGCCCCGGCCAGGCGTCCTACGCGGCCGCCAACGCCGCGCTCGACGCCCTCGTCGCGGAACGCCGACGGCTCGGGCTCCCCGGCCTGTCCCTGGCCTGGGGGCCCTGGGAGCGGGTCAGCGGGATGACGGCGGAGCTCGACGGCGCCGAACGGCGGCGCATCGACCGGCGCGGTGCCCACGGCCTTTCCGACGAGGAGGCCATGGCCCTGCTGGACACGGTGTGCGGCGAGGACGCCGCCCCGCCGGGAGACGGGAGCCCCGTCGTCCTGGCCCACCTCGACCTCACCGTGCGCGGCGACGGCCCGGTCCACCCGATGCTGCGCTCCCTGGTCCGGCGCGGCCCGGCCGCGACGACCGGGGCGAAGACGACGCCGACCGCCGCAGCGGCGCTGCGGCACCGGCTCGACACCGCCGCCGACGCACAGGAACGTGAGCTGGTCCTGCGCGAACTCGTCCTCGCCCAGGCCGCCGAAGTCCTCGGCCACACCGACTCCGGGGCGCTGTCCGCGACGGTGCCCTTCCTCTCCGTCGGATTCGACTCGTTGACGGCGGTCGAGCTCCGTAACCGGCTGGCCGCCCTCACCGGACTGCGGTTACGGCCCTCCGCCGTCTTCGACAGCGCCACCCCCGCCGCGCTCGCGGCACGCCTCGCCACCGAGGCCCGGACGGAAGACACCCCCCGGCCCGAAACGGCCCCCGCGCCCGCGACCGCGACCGGCGCCACCGCATCCAGCACCGGCACAGACACCAGCACAGACACAGACGCAGGCACAGGCACAGGCACCAGCACAGACACAGGCACAGGCACCAGCACAGGCACCGACGCCGACGCCGACCCGGTGAGTGTGCTGTTCCGCCGGGCCTGCGCACTCGGCCGGATCGACGAGGGCATCGCCCTGCTCAAGAACGCCTCCGCCCTCCGCCCGGCCTTCCACAGCGGCGGCGACCTCGTGGCCGCCGGCACCGGCCCACGGCTGCTGCGCCTGAACGAGCGCGCCGATGCCCCCGTACTCGTCTGCTTCGGTTCCATCGTCGCCCTCGGCGGCGCCCACCAGTACGCCCGCTTCGCCTCCCGCTTCCGGGACCGCTACGCCGTAGCCGCCCTGGACGCCCCCGGATTCACCCCCGAGGAGGAACTGCCCGCCGATATGCCGGCCCTGCTGGACTTCCAGGCGACGACCCTGCTCCGGGAACTGCCCGGACGGACGCTCGTCCTGGCCGGTTCCTCCTCCGGCGGCACGCTCGCCCACGGAGTGGCCGCCGCGCTGGAACAGCGCGGCCAGGGCCCGGCGGCCGTGGTGCTGCTGGACACCTACCTCTCCGACAACCAGGGCATCACCCAGTTCAACGACGTTCTGCTGGGCGGCATGTTCGCCCGCGAGGACCGGGCGGCCCCGATGGACGGCACCCGGCTGACCGCGATGGGCGGCTATTTCCGGCTGCTCGACGACTGGAACCCCCCGGCGGTCCGTGCCCCGTTGCTGCTGGTCCGCGCCTCCACCCCGCTCGGCCGCCCGTCCGCCGAAGCCGGTGACTGGCGCTCGTCCTGGGCCGGAGCCGACACCGTCGTCGATGTTCCCGGCGACCACTTCTCGATCATGGAACAGCATGTCGCGACCACCGGCGACGCCGTCGCCGACTGGCTCGGCACCACCCTCCGAACCCCCGACGACCTGTGAAGACGGACGACCTGTGAAGACGAAGGAGAACCCGTTGACCGCGGCCCCGTACGACGACCCGCCCCCGCGACCCGCCCTCACCGTGCTGGGAGCCGGGGTGATGGGCGTCGGCATCACCGTCCTCGCCCTCGGACACGGCCTGCCCGTCCACCTGGTCGACATCGACCGGGAACGGCTCGACCGGGCCGCGGACCTGATCGACGGCGAACTCCGGCTGGCCGAGCTGATGGGCGCCCTGCCCGCCGGGACGCCCCTCGGCACCCTGGCCACCGGCACCTCGCTCAAGGCCGCCGCCCAGGCCACCGCCGTCATCGAGGCGGTCACCGAGAACGCCGCGATCAAGGCCGCCGTCCTGTCCGAGGTCTCCGGACTGGTCCGGCCCGGAACCCTGCTGATCACCAACACCTCCTCCATCCCCGTCGACGAACTGGCCGGGGCCCTGGAACGGCCGGAGGAACTGGTCGGCACCCACTTCATGAACCCGCCCTACCTGATCGGAACCGCCGAAGTGGTCCGCGGCGCCCGGACCGGGGACCCCGCGATGGCCGCCGTGGCGGCCCTGCTCACGGCGGTGCGGCGGCGGGCGGTGGTCGTCCGGGACGCACCCGGCTTCGTGACCAGCCGCATTCTGCACCCGATGATCAACGACGCGGCCCGGGTCGTGGAGGAGGGCACGGCGACCGCCGAGGACGTCGACGCCCTGATGCAGGGCTGCCTGGGACACCCCACCGGCCCGCTGCGCACCGCGGACCTGATCGGCATCGACAACCTCGTCGACTCCCTCACCGTGCTCCACGAACGCACCGGCGACGACGGCTGCCGCCCCACCGGACTGCTGCTCCGGCTGGTCCGCGAGGGCCGGCTGGGCCGCAAGTCCGGGCGCGGCTTCTACGACTACACCTGATCACCCCGACTACACCTGATCACCCCGACTACACCTGATCACCCCGACTCCACCTGACCACTCTGACTCCACCTGACCACTCCGATACACCTGATCACTCCGACGAGGAGACGGCCATGACCACAGCGAACACGCCCAACACCCATGACCTGGAGAAGGAGCTGCTGGAATTCCTGGAGGAGCGCACCGGCACCGCCTGGGACGCCGACACCGACCTGTTCGACGCCGGCGGCCTGTCGTCCCTGTTCGCCATGCAAGTGGTGGTGCACCTGGAGAAGACCTACGCCATCGCCGTGCGCGGCGCCGACCTGCGGCTGGACAACTTCCGCACCGTACGGCGGATGGCGGAGCTGGTGGACCGGCTCCGGGTGCCCGCCGCCGGGGGCCGGCATGGGTGAGGACCTGAGCGGTGCCATGACCTCCGTCACCCTTCGGGTCGGCGACCGGGCGGAGGAGTGGGACCGGACCGGCCTCATCCCGCTGGACCTGCTCCGCGAACTGGGCGCCGAGGGCCGGCTGTGCGCCGAAGTCCCGGAGCAGTACGGCGGCTGGGGGCTCAGCAGCATGCGCGGCGGCGCGTACACCGCTCACGTGGGCGGCCTGTGCAGCTCGCTGCGGAGCGTGATGACCTCCCAGGGTATGGCGGCGTGGACCATCCAGCGCCTGGGCACCGCCGAGCAGTCGGCCGCCCACCTCCCCCGGCTGACCGGTGGCGGACTGGCGGCGGTCGGCTTCAGCGAGCCCGGCGCGGGCAGCGACCTCGCGGCGATGGAGACGACCGTCCGCCGCGACGGCGACACGGTCGTCGTCGACGGACACAAGAAGTGGGTGACCGCCGCCCACTACGCCGACCTGCTGGTCGTCGTCGGCCGCTACGAGGACGGCGCGGTGGCCGTCGTGGTGCCCACCGACACGCCCGGCGTCAGGGTCGAGCGGATCGCCGACCCACTCGGCTGCCGCGCGGCCGGACACGCGGACGTCCACCTCGACGGGGTGCGGCTGCCCGCCGACAGCGTCCTGGGCGGTCACGGGCTGCCGCCCGCCCTGTTGGTGACGACCGCGCTGGCCTACGGGCGGATGTCCGTCGCCTGGGGGTGCGTGGGCATCCTGCGGGCCTGCCTCGCGGCGGCCACCGCGCACGCGACCGTACGGGAGCAGTTCGGCCGACCGCTCGCGGAGCACCAGCTCGTCGCCGGGCACATCGCCGACCTCTACACGGCCGAGCAGGTGGCCGCGCGGGCCTGCGAGCATGCCGCCCGCTGCTGGGACGAAGGGTCCCCGGACCAGGTGGTGGCGACCGTACTGGCCAAGCACGTCAGCGCGACCCAGGCCGCCCGGGGCGCGGCGACGGCCGTCCAGGTACTGGCCTCGGCCGGGTCCCGGGACGGGCACACGGTGGCCCGGGCGTACCGGGACGCCAAGCTGATGGAGATCATCGAGGGCAGCAACGAACTGTGCCGGCTGATGCTGGCCGAGCACGCCCTCTCCGCTCCGGGGGCACCATGAGCGGGCCCACGGTCGACGCGACGAGGAAGGACGACATGGCCGAGACCGTCAAGTGCCTGGTCTGGGACCTGGACGACACCCTCTGGCAGGGCACCCTCCTGGAGGACGGCGAGGTGCACCTGCCGGACGAGGTACGCAAGGTGGTGATCGAGCTCGACTCCCGTGGCATCCTCCAGTCCATCGCCAGCCGCAACGACCACGAGCACGCCTGGGCCCGGCTGGAGGCGTTCGGCGTGGCCGAGTACTTCGTCCTGCCGGAGATCGGGTGGGGCGCCAAGTCCGCGTCGGTGCGCCGGATCGCCGACCGGCTGAACTTCGCGCTCACGACCATCGCCTTCGTCGACGACCGGCCCGCCGAACGGGCCGAAGTGGCCTTCCACCTGCCCGACGTACGGTGCTATCCGGCCGAGCAGGTCCTCGCCCTCCTCGACCTCCCCGAGTTCACCCCCGCGACCAGCACCGTCGACTCCCGGCGGCGCCGCGAGATGTACCAGGCGGGCTTCCGCCGCGAGGCCGAGCGGGCGGCCGCCCCCGGCCCCGACGAGGAGTTCCTGCGCTCCCTGGACCTGCGGATGCGTATCGGCCGGGCCACCGGTGAGGAGCTGTCCCGGGTCGAGGAACTCACCCTGCGCACCAGCCAGATGAACGCGACCGGGGTCCACTACCCGGACACCGTGCTGCGAGGCCTGATCACCAACCCCCGGCACGAGGTCCTGGTGGTCACCCTCACCGACCGGTTCGGCCCGCACGGCGCGGTCGGCGTCCTGCTGCTGGAGCGGCACCCGGGCCTGTGGCACCTCAAGCTGCTCGCCACCTCCTGCCGGGTCGTCGCCTACGGTGCCGGGGCGACCCTGCTGAACTGGCTGGCCGACGCCGCCGCCCGGTCCGGAGTCCACCTGGTGGCGGACTTCCGGGCGACCGAACGCAACCGGATGATGGAGATCGCCTACCGGTTCGCGGGCTTCGAGGGCCTGGACGAAGCCCCGTGCCCGTGCGCCGCCATCCTCGTACCGGCTCCGGAGGACACCGGACTTGAGCGCCTGCACCTGGTCCCCGGCCCGCGCGTGGTGTCCACCGTCATGAGCGTGGACGCCCCCGACCTGAGCAGGTCGGAAGGGGACCCGGGAACGTCGTGACCGCGGCGGCGGCCAGTGCTCCCGGGCTCCGGCCCGCCGCCCTCAGCGCTTGCGTACGAGCCTTCAGCGCTTGCGTACGAGGGTGATCCCGTCGGCCATCACCAGCAGCGACAGCTCCACCCGGGGGTCCTCGTGCAGCAACCGGTTCAGAGCCCGGACCCCGGCGGTATCCGGGTCCACGGCCGCCGGGTCGGCGACCCGGCCGAAGAAGAGGGTGTTGTCGACCACGATCAGACCCCCGGCGCGCAGCAGCGCCAGCGACGACTCGTAGTAGCGGACGTAGTTGGCCTTGTCCGCGTCGATGAACACCAGGTCGAAGCTCTCCGGCCCGCGCTCCGCCAGCAGCGAGTCCAGGGTCGCGGCGGCATCGCCGATCCGCAGGTCGATCCGCGAGTCGACCCCGTCCCGCTTCCAGAAGTCGGCGCCGATGGCGGGCCACCGGTCGTCGATGTCGCAGGACACCAGCAGACCGTCGGCCGGGAGTGCGCGGGCCATGCACAGGGTGCTGTAGCCGGTGTAGGTACCGATCTCCAGCACCGCCCGCGCGCCCGTCAACCCGACCAGCAGGGCCAGCAGTTGGCCCTCCTCCGCCATCACCTGGAGGGCGGTCCCGCCCGGTAGGCCAGCGGTGGTCTCCCGCAGCTCCCTGAGGAGATCGTCGTCACGGAGGGAGACCTCCCGGACGTAGGCGAGCAGGTCGTGGGTGGCTGCTGTCTGGTCGGCCATGGCGCGGGGGTCCTCTCGAAGGAGATCGGGTCGAAGGAGGTCGGGTCGAAGGAGGTCAGGTCCGAATGGACGAGTGCAATCCGAATGGACGAGTGCAAGGGGGGCAGGGGAGGGAGGCCCGCTGGGCCACCGGGACGGTCACCCGGCGCGCATGTACGGCTGATCGCGCTGCTGTACGGAGACCTCCTGCGCCCGCTCGCGCGCGTACGCCCGCAGCAGCGCGTCCAGCCGGTAGAGGCCCCCCGCCGGCGCACCCAGCAGATTCGCCTCGACCAGGGAGTCCAGGGCCTCCTCGGCCTGCGCCTCGGAGCAGCCGAACATCACCGCGGCCTTGCTGCTGGAGACCGAACCCGCTCCGGCGGCCCCCAGCGCGGCGAACACCTCGGCAGGGTCGATTCCGGTCGGCGCCGTCCGCCGGAGCCCGGCGGCCTCGGCGTCGAGGCAGGGCCGGACACCGAAGTCGCCCGCGCACAGTTCGTCCAGCAGTCGCGGGGCCTCCGTGAGCCGCCGGGCCAGGTGCCCGATGCTCCAGTGCGGGCGCTCCAGCAGCCGGGTCCCCGCGATCCGGATCGCCAGCGGCAGGCCCGCGCAGAGCGTCACCACCGTACGGGCCGCCCGTGGTTCGCCACCGACCCTGGCCGGGCCGACGATGCTGCCCAGCAGCTCCAGCGACCCGGCCTCGTCCAACGGGCCGAGCAGAAGGGTGCGCGCCCCCTCCAGATCGGCCAGCCGCCGTCGGCTGGTCACCAGCAGCCTGCTGCCCCCGCTGCCCGGAATCAGCGGCCGTACCTGCGCGGTGCTGGAGGCGTTGTCGAGTACTACCAGCAGCCGGCGGCCCGCGGTGAGTGAGCGGTAGAGGCTCTCCCGCTCCGACTCCTCCCCGGGGATCTCGTCCCGGGGCACACCGAGGTCCGCCAGAAACCGCGGCAGCACCGCCCGGGCGGTCAGCGGCCGCTCCGCTCCGCCGAGATCCGCGTAGAGCTGGCCGTGGACCGAGGAACCGCGCATGGCGTGCGCCGCGTGCAGGGCCAGGGCGCTCTTGCCGACACCGCCCCGGCCGGTCACCACCGCCGTCGCCACCATGCCCGCGGGCATCGTGCCGGTCGTGAGGAAGCGCCGGAGCCGCGCCAGCGCGTCGGAGCGGGCCGACAGCGGCAGCGGCACCGAGGGAAGCTGCGCCGGATCGGGCCAGCAGGATCTTTCCCGGGCAGGGGTCGGCACCGGCGCGACGGCTGCCTCCGGGGCCGCCACGGGCTGCTCCAGCGCGTCAGGCTTGCGGGCCCGGTCGGCCCGGTCGGCCCGGTCGGCCCGGTCGTGGGCCGAGAGGATGTGCCGGTGGACCTCGCGCAGATCGGCGCTCGGCTCGGCCCCGAGCTGTTCGACGAGCAGCACCCGGGTGCGCCGGTAGAGGTCCAGGGCCTCCGACTGCCGTCCCGAGCGGAACAGCGCCAGCATCAGCTTGCCGACCAGGGCCTCCCGTAAGGGGTGCTTCCGCACCAGCCGCACCAGCTCCGGCACGATCTCGGCGTGCCGCAGCAGCGCCAGCTCCGCGTCGAACCGCAGCTCCATGGTCTGCAGGCGAAGCTCCTGGAGGTAGCGGCCCTCCACATCACGCAGCGTCCGCGACGGGATGTCCGCCAGTGGCTCCTCGCGCCACAGGGCGAGTGCCTCGGCCAGCTCGGCGGAGGAGCCCTCCAGGTCTCCGCGCTCGGCCAGCTCCGCCGCGCGCCTGCGGTGGGCGGTGAACTGCCCGAGATCGCTCTCGTGTTCGCCGAGTTCGAGGAGGTAGCCGGGCGCCCGGGTGAGGATGCGGGCGGAGGCGTGCTCGCCCAGCGACTGCCGCAGGCGCATCACGTAGGTGCGGACGGTCGCGGCGGCACTCGGCGGAGGGGCGCCGTCCCAGACGTACTCGGTGATCCGGTCGACCGAGATCACGCGGTTGGCGTTGAGGAGGAGCGCTGCCATGACCACGCGCTGCCTCGGCGCCGACACGTGTACCTCACGCGCGTTCAACCGGACGGAAAGCGGGCCCAGCAACAGGAAGTTCAAGGGGAGTCCTCTGCATCGCACGACCGGTGGGCAAGACTGCTTCCAGCGTCTTAGCTGACCAAGTAAGGGTCAACGCGCTCCTGTTGTATCTAGATGTATTCCTAGAGCGAGGTCCTTGCGCTCATGCCGGGTTTACGTTGCGCGGAACGAGCGCAGAGGCCAGGACCGGACCGCCCACCACATCCCGGCGGCCTCCGCCGGGGCCGGTGCCGTCCCCGCGTTCGCCGCCCCGGGTGGCCGGAAGCCGTACCCGTACAGGGGGAAAGCCGTAGCCGTACAGGGGGAACAGCGGGGCCACCGTCACGGGTCCGGCCGGACCGTTGCCGCAGAGCCGGAGCGAGTAAGTCCCACAGGATTGATCCGCACCGCAACGTTCTCGCCATTTACCGAAGAAACAGCCGGAATTGAACGCGGACGTGCGTGGCCGGATAACCTCAGATGCGTACTTGCTGACATTCCGAGGGGCATGGCAGGCTGTCATATGCGGTGCCCGTGACTCGCCGATCATCGTCGCTCGGCGCTCCCCGCATTAGCGCGTACTGGCCGGCCCACCGGTGTGGAGGATGTCCCACGTGATCACCGAGCACCGCTCGCCGGCCCGCGCGGATATTCGAGAAAGGAATGAAAGGTCGACATGACCTCGCTCTCTTTAGACAGCGACCTGTGGTGCCGTCGCTTCCATCCCTCGCCGACGGCCACGCGCCGACTGGTCTGCTTTCCGCACGCCGGCGGCTCGGCGAGTTTCTACTTCCCGGTATCCGCCGCACTGCGCGGACCGGTCGATGTCCTAGCCGTGCAGTACCCCGGCAGGCAGGACCGCCGGGAGGAGCCCGGCGTCCAGGACCTGCACCGCATGGCCGACGAAGTGTCCGAAGCGCTGCGCCGCTGGGACGACCTCCCCCTGACTCTCTTCGGACACAGCATGGGCGCGCTCGTCGCCTTCGAGGTGGCCCGGCGGATCGAGCGCGCGGGCGGCCGGATCGACCACCTCTTCGTCTCCGGCCGCAAGGGTCCGTCCACGGACCGGCCCGAGCTCTCCCACCCGATCGACGACGAGGGCATCGTGGCGGAGGTCAGGGCCATGAGCGGCACCGACGCCCGGCTCCTGGAGGACGAGGAACTGCTGCGGATGGTGCTGCCCGCGCTGCGCGGCGACTACCAGGCCCTGGGGGCCTACCGGGCCGACCGCGACGCCGCGGTCACCTGCCCGGTCACCGCCGTGGTGGGGGACCAGGACCCCTGGACACCGGTCCCCGAGGCCGCGCACTGGCGCGACCGCACGACGGCCGCGTTCGACCTCAAGGTCTTCCCCGGCGGGCACTTCTACCTCAGCAGCCGGGCGGACGAGGTGACCGGCCTGCTCCGTGACCACCTCGCCGGCACGCTGCGCACCTGAGACCACGGACGACAGAGAAGGGGGACCGGGAAGTGGCACCGTCAGCGACCTCCGAGAAGATCAAGCCCGCGCCGCGGCCGCCGAGTTCCGAGCCCGCCGGCGAGGCCCGTCCGGCGGGCGGGGACCCGTCCGGCTCCACGGGCGTCCGGCGGCTGACCGCCGTGGACGTCCGCATCCTGGAAGGTGTCGCGGTCGGCACCCCGACCGTCCGGCTGGCGGCATCGCTCTATCTGAGCCCGCAGGGCATCGAGTACCGCATCGGGCTGATGATGCGCCATTTCCAGGCCGCGAACCGGCCTGCTCTGGTTTCCCGGGCGCACTCTCTCGGTGTGCTGAGCGTCGGGGCATGGCCACCCCGCGTCCTCCCGGAATTCCTTGAGTCCTAGAAGAGGGCGGGGGCAGTGTTAACCGATCTCTCTCCGTGAGATCACTCCCGGAGGGAAGGCCGAAAAATCCCTCCCGAAGGCGGAAAATGCACTCCGCCCGTATGCTGCCGGAGATTTTCCCAGACCTGGATATCGTATCGATATCGCGCCATGAGACAGGTTATCGACCGTCCGGCCGAACGCCGGATTCTGCGGCATTGCGCTGTCGGGCACACCTCCGCTCTACTACGCCTGGGCTGCACTGCCGCCCCTCCTTTCACACCAATTCACAGGAGCTGTCATGAGTCTGGGGTACCTGTTCGGCGGTGGCGTCGGGACCGAGCCACGGGGCCTGGAGCTCCACCGGACCTACGAGGTCGTGCGGAGCTGGTACGAACAGGTCTCCGCGTGGACCGGGCTGACGGTCGGACAGATCCTGGAGGAAGACCTCCCGACCGCCCAGGAGGAGCGCCAGAGCGTCGGCACCGTCCGCGAAGCCGCCCTCGCCATCGGCGTACACGACGTACTCGCCTCGTTCAACCTGCGCCCCGCGGCCATCGGCGGCCTCAGCCTCGGCGCGATGACCGCCAGCTGTCTCGCCGGATCGCTGGGGCGACGGGAACTGTTCGAGATGCTGGCAGGCTCCCGCGGCGCCCCGGAACCGCCCGCCGGAGACCCGCGGCAGGGGATAGCCATCGCCTTCGGCTCCCTCGCCGACGGCGCCCCCTCCCACCCGGGCGAGAACGTCCCCGGCATCCACCTGGCAGGCGACTTCGGCCCCACGGCCGACGGCACCCGGCGCATCGTGATGCTCGCGGGCCATGCCGAAGCACTCGGCGCGCTCGCCGCCGAGGTCCCACCGGGAACGGTCGTGCCGCTCCCCGGACGCACCATCGCCGTCCACACCCCGCTGCGCCGGCCCTACCGCGACTTCATGGCCCCGCGCATCGAGGCGATCCCCTTCACCGACCCCGAGATCCCCCTGCTGTCCTGCCTGGAGCCCAAGGTCCTGCGCACCGCGGCCGACGTCAGGGACCTCTTCCAGCGCAACTCCACGGACCCGATCAGCCTGGTCGACGTCTACGACGGGATGAAGGAGCAGGGCGTACGGCTCGGGCTGGTGATGGGCCCCTCGATCCCCGAGGGCATCCTCGCGTTCCCCTTCCCGGTGGTGCACATCGAGCGGCCCGAGCACATCGAGCAGGCCCTGACCACCGCCTACGACCTCGGCATCGACCTCTCCGGCGCCCCGGCCCTGTCGTGACCGCCGCCACCCGCACCGCCCCGGACGACCGGATCGCGCGATGGCTGGACACCGACCTCGACGAGTGGACCCGCACCGTGGTCCGACGGCACTTCGACCCGGTGTCCGGAAGCCCCTACTGGCTCGGGCAGGCCCCCCGGCTGGGCTTCGACCCCCGCGACATCACCCGCTACGACCAGCTCGGAGCCTTCGGCCCGTTCCCGCTCGACCGGCTGCGTGAGGAGGACCCCGGAGACCTCGTCCCGCTGTCGGTGCCCAGGCCGCTGGCCGGACGGGTCTGGGACAGCGGAGGTACCACCGGCACCCCCTGCCGGGCGTTCTACACCCCTGACATGCTGCTGCACCGGGCGCTCTGGCGTCGCTGGTCCTTCGTACGGGAAGGATTCGCACCGGGCCGCACCTGGCTCCAGGCCACCCCCACCGGACCGCACCTGATCGGGAACGGCGTCCGGGAGGTGTCCGAACTCCACGCCGGGCAGGTGTACGCCGTGGACATGGACCCCCGGTGGGTCAAGCGCCTCATCCGGACGGGACGCCTGGCCGAGGTCGACGACTACACCACCCACCTGCTGGAGCAGATCACCGATGTCCTCAGACAGGGCCGGGTCCACTACCTCAACACCACCCCGGCCCTCTTCCAGGCCCTCTGCCGGCACCGGCCCGAACTGGTCGCGGCCCTGGACGGCGTACGCCTGAGCGGCACCCAGATGAGCGCCGACATGTACCGGACCTTCACCACCGCCCTCCAGGGCGGGATCTGCGGACTGACCTACGGCAACACCTTCGGCAACGCGGCCTGTCTGGACATCGAACAGGACGGCGAACTGATCAGCTACGTCCCGAACTATCCGCAGGTCACCATGGCGGTGGTCGACAAGGGCGACCTCTCGACCCCGGTCGCCCCCGGCACGGTCGGCCGGGTACGGCTCACCGTCCTCCACGAGGACCTCTTCCTCCCCAACATCCTGGAACGCGACCAGGCCCTCCGCCATCCGACCGACCACTGGCCCACCGACGGCGTCGCCAACATCCGCCCCCTCCAGACCACCAACTCCTCCCCCGAGGGCCTCTACTGAACCGCCGCCCCCGGCCTGCCGACCCCAACCCCGTACGACTGCCCCGCGCACCCTGTACGACCGTCCTGCGGATTGGTCCAGACCTGAAGCGGGCCGCCTGCTACCGTCGCTCCGAAGATCAGGGCGACGGCGAAGTGGGGTAGTGCGATGGGCGGCGGCAACAGCACCGGGCGGGCATTCATGGGGTCGTTCACCTCGGCGGGCGGCCTGGGCGTCACCGTCGCGGAGGTGGACCGGAGCACCGGGGCGCTGACCGTGCTCGGGTCCTCCGACGCCGTGCCGGACCCGTCGTTCCTCGCGCTCGGACCGGGCGGAGAGGTCCTGTACGCGGTCGGTGAGAGCGCCCCGGGGGTGGCGGCCGCCTTCGACGTCAGCGGCGCCGTACCGGCCCTCCTGGGCCCCGTACGGCCGGTCGGCGCCGACGGCCCCACCCACCTCGCGCTCGCCGCGGACCACCTGGTCACCGCCAACTACGGCTCCGGCAGCGTCACCGTCCTGCCCGTGCTCGCCGACGGGTCGCTCGGCGAGGCCGCCTCGGTCCTCCGGCACGAGGGCAGCGGCCCCGACAGCGAACGCCAGGAGGGCCCGCACGCCCACCAGGTGCTGGCCGACCCCTCCGGCCGCTGGGTGGTCGGCGTGGACCTCGGTACGGACTCGGTGCGGGTGAGCGCCCTGGACCCCGCCACCGGCGCCCTGAAGCCGCACAGCGAGGCCGCCCTGCGCCCGGGCACCGGACCGCGCCACCTGGCCTTCCACCCCTCGGGCCGCTACGCCTACGTCCTGAACGAGCTGGTCCCGGCCCTCACCGTGTGCCGCTGGGACGCGGCGGCGGGCCGGATCGAGCCGCTGGGGGAGGTGCCGGTGCTGCCCGAGCCCTCGTCCTCCGCCGACAGCTCCGTACGGTCCTACCCGTCCGAGGTGGTCGTCGCCCACGACGGGCGCTTCCTGTGGACCGCCAACCGGGGCCACGACAGCATCTCGGTCCTGACCCTCGACGAGACCGGCGAGAAGGCCGCCCTGGTGGCCACCGTCGGCTGCGGCGGCCGCTGGCCCCGCGACCTCACCCTCGACCCGAGCGGCCAGTGGCTGTACGCGGCCAACGAGCGCTCCGGGAACGTCAGCTGGTTCGCCGTGGACGCCGAGACGGGCGTCCCGCGGCACGCGGGCTCGGTGGAGGTCCCGGCGGCCTCCTGCGTCGTCCTCGGCTGACCACCCGTACCGCGTCTGACGCACGGAAGCCGCGGCCCGGACCGGATGAATCACCACCCGGTCCGTACCGCGGCTTCCGTACATCCGCTCTCGTACGTCCGCTTGCGCGGGTCAGTGCGCCTGGGCGCCCTGCGGGGTCGCGGGCGTGATGCCCAGGGCCGTGGCGTACAGGGAGAGCACGAGCTTGCCGATCGCCGGGTAGGCGCCCAGCGGCTCGGCGGTCGCGCAGCCCGCCTCCTTGGCGGCGGCGTCCAGCAGACCGGGGTCCACCTCCGGGCCCACCAGGTACGGCGCCAGCGCGAGCTGCACCGAACCGGAGCCCTGGAGCTGCTCCGCGATCGAGGCGATGGAACCCTCCACGTCCAGCGCGGCGGCCATCACCGGCACGGCGAGCCGGGCGGCCAGCAGCATGCCGGTGATCCCGGCGGCCCGTACGGCCTCCTCGCCGCCCACCGTGGCCAGCACGATGCCGTCGGCGGCGGTGGCGACGGTGAACAGCCTGGCCCGGTCGGCGCGCGCGAGACCGGCCTCCGAGAGCCGTACGTGCAGCGCCTCGGCGAGCAGCGGGTGCGGACCGAGCACGTCGGTCAGCTCGACCTGCGTGCCGCTGTCCATCACGGCCTGCCGTATCCGCCGGATCAGCGTGCTGTCGGGACCCGCGAGCAGCGGGACCACGACGGCGGCCGGACCGGTGGGCTCGGCGACCTCACGGCCGACGGCGACGGCCTGCTCGTAGCGCGCGACGCGCTCGGCGGCGGAGTGGGCGAGAACGGTCGAAAGGGCGGGGTACTCGGCGTCGTCACCGTCGAGGTAGCCGATCCGCGCGTTGAGGCCGGGCAGCTCGGAACGGGCGATGCTGATCACTTCTTCGGCCAGGCTGCGCGTGGCCGGGGAAGGGGTGCCGGGAACGGCGAGAACGAGCGCGGCAGCGCCCTCAGGTGCGACCACCGGCTCCGGGCGGCGGTGCCGTCCGGACTGGCGAGGTCGCGGCATTCGTACAGGCAGGCCGGAAGCGGGCCCAGTGGGGGTGCTCATGGCGCCGCATGCTACTGGTTTTGGGTCCTCCTCCGTTCGGGGAGGGCCCGGTCGAGCGTTAACTATCCGCTTATGTCCGATGAGTGGCCTACCGGTGAAGTGTCCGTGTCTGTCGCCCCGTCCACCAGCCCTTCCGGCGGTACGGTGGCAGGCTCCGGCCCCTGACCCGCTACCCCGCCCCCGTGCCTGAGGAGGGCTCGTCCCCGGCATCCACGAACAGCATCGTCGGGTGGTGCGGGAGCCGCAGCCCGTCCACGGCCAGAGCGCGCGCGATCCGTAGTGCGCCGGTCAGCGGATCGCCCGTACCGGTGGTCACCCGGGCCTGCGGAACCAGCCCGGCCAGCTCCTCGCGCAGGGGGCCGAGCAGCGGCTCACCCATCCGGAACAGCCCACCGGTCAGGGCCACTTCGCAGCCTTCGCCGTCCTCCGCCCCGGCCGCCGGACAGACGGCGGCCGCCGCCTCGGCGATATGGACGGCCGCCTCCCGGAGAATGCCCGCCGCGACCTCGTCCGCGCCGGCGCACGCCGCCACCTCCGGGGCGAACGAGGCGAGGACGGCCGGGCGGTCGGAGCGCGGGTAGAGCAGCCCCGGCAGCCCCTCGGCGGGACCGAACACCGCATGGAGCCGGGCCAGCAGGGCGGGGGAGCCGCCGCGCCTCCCGTCATGGGCGCGCATCGCCGCTTCGAGCCCCGCGCGGCCGATCCACGCGCCGCCGCCGCTGTCACCCAGAAGATGACCCCAGCCGTCGGCCCGGTGCCACTCCGTGAGGTCCGTGCCGAGGGCGATCATGCCCGTGCCGCCCGCGACGACCGCCCCGGGCCGCTGTCCCACCGCCCCCGCGTACGCCGTCACCGCGTCGGCGGCCAGCGCCAGCCGGCGGACGCCCAGCGCCTCGGCGAGCGCACCGGGCAGCTCCGCCCGCAACCGCTCACCGAGCGTGGCCATTCCGGCGGCCCCGATCGCCAACGCGGCCACCACCGCAGGGGCGTTGTCCGTGCCGTCGGTATCGTGCGAGGCCGCCCGGCCCAGCAACTCCGCCGCCGCGGGCAGAAGTTGCTCCAGCAGATGGGCCGCGTCGATGCCTCCGGGCCCCGTCCGCACCGGTTCGGCACAGACGGTCGTGAACAGCGGCCCGTCCACAGCCACCCGGCCCAGCGCCACCCGCAGCCCCGACCCGCCGGAGTCGACCCCGAGGACATACCCGTCCGGGGTGACCGAGGAGGACCCCGGCGGGCCGGCCGTCACGGCAGGCGCCAGTCCACCGGCTGCGCCCCTTGGCGCTCCAGCAGTTCGTTGACGCGGCTGAACGGCCGTGAGCCGAAGAACCCGCGGTCGGCGGACATGGGCGAGGGGTGCGAGGACTCGATGGCCGGGAAGTTGCCCAGCTGCGGGCGGAGGTTGCGGGCGTCGCGCCCCCACAGGACCGACACCAGCGGGGTGCCCCGGGCCACCAGCGCCTTGATCGCCTGCTCGGTCACCTCTTCCCAGCCCTTGCCCCGGTGCGCGGCGGGCCGCCGGGGCGCGGTGGTCAGCGCCCGGTTGAGCAGGAGCACCCCCTGCCGGGTCCATGGGGTGAGATCGCCGTTGGACGGCCGGGGGAGGCCCAGGTCCGCGTTCAGTTCCCGGAAGATGTTCTCCAGACTGCCCGGCAGCGGCCGGACATCGGGGGCCACGGCGAAGCTCAGTCCGATCGCGTGCCCGGGGGTGGGATACGGGTCCTGCCCGACGACGAGGACCCGCACCTCCTCGAACGGCTGCTGGAACGCCCGTAGTACATGAGCCCCTGAGGGCAGGTACGTACGGCCCGCGGCGATCTCCGCGCGGAGGAAGTCGCCCATAGCGGCGATGCGTTCGGCCACGGGTTCGAGGGCATCGGCCCACCCCGGCTCAATGATTTCTTTCAACGGTCGTGCTGCCACGCGCCGCACTCTACTGGTGATACGACCATTGCGATCAACTGCCGTCAGCCGAGGCCCACCGTCCGCACTCAGCCGAGAGCGACCGCCCTGACGCAGAGCACGTCCGGCAGATGCGAGGCGAGCTGCTGCCAGCTGTCGCCGTCGTCCGCGCTCGCGTACAGCTCGCCGTTGCGGTTGCCGAAGTAGATCCCGGCGGGGTCCGCGTCGTCCGTGCAGAGCGCGTCGCGCAGCACCGTGCCGTAGTGCGCCCCGCCGGGCAGGCCCACGGTCAGCGGCTCCCAGGTGCGCCCCGCGTCGCGCGTGCGGAAGACCCGGCAGCGGTGCTCCGCCGGAACCCGGTCGGCGTCGGCGTTGATCGGGAAGACGTACGCCGTGTCGCCCCGGTGCGGGTGGGCGACGGCGGCGAACCCGAAGTCGGAGGGGAGGCCCGCGCCGATGTCGCTCCAGCTGTCGCCCGCGTCGTCGCTGCGGAAGACGCCCCAGTGGTTCTGGAGGTAGAGCCGGTCCGGGTCGGCCGCGTCCCGGGTGACCTTGTGCACGCACTGGCCGAACTCCGGATCCGGGTCGGGCAGGAACACCGCCGAGACGCCCTTGTTCGCCGGGGCCCAGCTCTCCCCGCCGTCCTTCGTCCGGAACACGCCCGCCGTCGATACCGCGACCGTCACCGCGCGGGCGTCCCGGCGGTCGGTGAGGATGGTGTGCAGACCCTCCCCGCCGCCGCCCGGCTCCCACTTCGAGCGCGTCGGGTGCTCCCAGAGCGGGCGCACCAGCTCGAAGGACTCGCCCCGGTCCTCGGAGCGGAACAGTGCGGCCGGTTCGGTGCCCGCGTAGACCACGTCCGGGGCCTCGGGCCCGGCCGGCTGCAACTGCCAGACCCGCTCCAGCGACGCCCCGGTGAACTCGGGGAACTTCACCGCGGGCCGCTGCGGCTCGACCCAGCTCTCGCCCAGGTCGTCGGAGTGGAAGACGGAGGGCCCCCAGTGCGCGCTGTCGCCGCCCGCCAGCAGCCGGGGTGCGGGCCCCCGCGTGTCGATGGCGACCGAGTAGATCGCCTGCGCGTTGAAGTGCGGTCCCTCGATCTTCCAGTTTCCCTCGCGCCTGCGGCCGATGAAGAGGCCCTTGCGGGTGCCTACGGTGAGGAGTACGTCGGTCATGGTCGAGACCTCCCGATACGCCGTTGTGCCGGATGTGAGCCAGTCTGCACCCGGCCACTGACAGTGGCTCGCGCACACTCCGTGCCCACCCGGCCCGTCGGCACCCGAATCACCCCCGCGACGGCTCCATGGACCCCTGGGATCCCTGAGGCACCTGCGCGGCCCGCGAGGCCGGGACGGACGCGCGGGTGCAGGTCAGCAGCCGGGTGGTGCTGCCGTCGTCCTCCTGGATGTCCCTGACGTGGCGGAAGCCGATCCGGCCGAGCACGGCCAGCGAGGCGGCGTTCCCGGCGGCCACGGTCGCGTGCACCTCCGTCAGCCCGAGGGTGTCGAACCCGTGCCCGACGAGGGCGAGCGCGAGCTCCGTACCGAGGCCCCGGCCCCAGGCCCCGGGGGCGAGCGCGTAGATGATCTCGTGCCCGCCGGACGCCTCGGTCGGCTTGATCTCGGCGTGCCCCACCAGCTCGCCGTCGGCCTTCACCGCCCAGACCTCGAAGCGGTCCTCGGTGTAGACCTTGGTGAAGATCCGGCCGAAGAGGGCCCGGTCCTCGGCCTCCGTGGCGGGCCCGTCGCCCATCCACCGGGAGACCGAGACGTCCTGGAACAGGGCGACGAAACCCTCCTCGTCGGCGGGCGTGTACGGGGTGAGGAGCAGGCGGTCGGTGCGCAGCAGAGGGTTCACAGGGGGTGAAGCTACGGGTGGCCGTACCACCCGCACAACCGGATTCCCCTGGTCACGGCGGTGTGAGCGGTACCCGGGGCGGCTGCGATGCTGGAGCGGCACACACCACAGGACCCGGGCGCGAGGAGCGGACGATGGGCAGCGGGATCACGGACGCCGACGGTCACGACGTGCCGGTGGCGGTGACCCCCGGGGAGGCCGGGCCCGATCCCCGGGTCTCCGTGACGCTGACGCCCCCGGCGGGCGAGCTGCGCTGGTCGTGCACCCCCGCCGCCGCCCGGGAGCTGGCCGCCGCGCTGGTCCGGGCGGCCGAGGAGAGCGAGAACGCGTCCGCCGACGGGCCCGTCACGGTCGGGGCGGGGGAGCTGCGCCGCGGTGACGTACGGGACGGCGACCGGGCCATGACGGTGGACGGCGTACGGACCGACGGGCCGACGGTCCATGTCACCTGGAGGTCCGGGGCGGGCCGCACCTGGTCCCAGAGCTACGACGTCGACACCGCGATCACCCTCAGGCGCAGGCTGTCCGGCAGCCGCTGAAGCCTCCGCCCGCAGGTCCGGTCCGCCATCCTGCCCTCAGGAGCGGCGGCTTCGGCCTCCGGCCCGCCCGTCACCTCGATAGGGTGGCCGCGATGTTCACCAAACAGGGCCCCACCCTCCGCGAACTGGCCGTCCAGGCGCTCTCGTCGACCGAGCGCGGATACGACCTCCTCGCCCCGAAGTTCGACCACACGCCCTACCGGACACCCGACCACGTGCTCGACAGCGTCACCCGGGCACTGGAGCCGCTGGGCCCCTTCGGCACCGGCCTGGACGTCTGCTGCGGGACCGGCGCGGGCGTGGGAGTGCTGCGGCAGGTGTGCCGGGACCGGGTGGCCGGGGTCGACTTCAGCGCGGGCATGCTCCACCAGGCCCGGGCGGCGCTCAAGCCCGCCGAGGACGGGCCCGTGGTCGACTGGGTGCGGGGCGACGCCCTGGCCCTCCCGTTCGCCCCGGCCTTCGACCTGGCCCTGAGCATCGGCGCGTTCGGCCACTTCCTGCCCGCCGACCGCTTCGGGCTCTTCGCCGAGGTGTACGGGTCGCTCCGGCCGGGCGGCCGGTTCGTCTTCCCGATCGGCGCCCCGCCCGCCGTGGGCTCGCGGGCCTACTGGTCGTTCCTCGGCTTCGACGCGGCGATGCGGGTGCGCAACGCCCTGTGGCGCCCGAAATTCATCATGTACTACCGCACGTTCCGGCTCTCCGACGTGCTCGACGACCTCACCGACGCCGGATTCTCCGTGCGGCTGATCGCCCTGACCGACCTGGGACAGCGCCCCGACGGCTCCCCGCGCGCCCGGCTGGTGGTGGCGACCCGGGAGTGACGGTGGCCCCGGGAGTGACGGGCGGCTCACCCCTCCTCGCCCCGCGCCGCCGCCAGCAGTCCCTGCCAGTCGGGGATCTTCACCGGGCCCCGCCCCAGCGAGCGCCCGAGCTCCGCCTCAGCGCGTTCGATCGACAGCCAGCCGTCCCACTCCACCGGCCGCAGCCCCCACGCCCGCAGCACCGCCAGCGGGTCGTCCGCCGCCGGGCGCCGGGCGAGCAGGGGCGCGTCCTCGATCAGCGAGGCGACGGTCTCCTTCGCACAGGACCGGTTCGAACCGATCACCCCGGTCGGCCCCCGCTTGATCCACCCCGCCACGTACTCACCGGGCGAGGGCACCCCGTCCCGCAGGACCCGCCCCGCCTCGTGCGGCACCGTCCCGCGCACCGGGTCGAAGGGCAGCCCGGGCAGCTCCACCCCCCGGTAGCCGACGGCCCGCAGCACGAGCTGGGCCTCGACGTCCTCGTACGCCCCCGTGTCCCGTACGCCCCCGGCACCGTCCGGAGCCGTACGGGCGAACCGCACCCCCGCCACCCGGCCGCCGCGCTCCAGCAGCTCGACCGGCCGCAGGAAGAACCGCAGCCGGATCCGGCGTACGGCATCGGGGGCGGCGGGTTCCCCGTACGCCGACCAGCCGCGCAGCACCTCCAGGTTCCGCCGCACCACCGCGGGCAGCGGCAGCCCGTCCGGGGCCGCGTACGCCGGGTCCCGGGCCAGCTCCGCCGGGTCGACGGTGATCCGCGCCCCGGGCAGCGCCCCCAGCTCCCGTAGCTCCTTGGTGGTGAACCGGGCCTGGGAGGGGCCCCGCCGCCCGGCCACGGTCACCTCGCGCACCCGGCTCCCGGCCAGTGCCCCGAGCGCGGCCCTCGGCACATCGGTGGCGCGCAGCTCCTCGGCGCCGCGCGCCAGGATCCGGGCCACGTCGACCGCCACGTTGCCGACCCCGATCACCACGGCCGAGCGGGCCTCCAGCGCGAAGTCGTCGGGGGCGATGTCCGGATGCGCGCTGTACCAGGAGACGAACCGGGTGGCGGACCAGCTCCCCGGCAGATCCTCCCCGGGCACCGCCAGCGGGCGGTCGGCGGCGGCCCCGACGCAGTAGACGACCGCGTGGTACAGCTCCGCCAGCCGGGCCGGAGGGACACCGTCCGCCCCGCCGATCTGCACATGGCCGACGAAGGTGACCCGCTCGTCCTCCAGGACGGCCCGCAGGCTGTTCTGGAGCGACTTGATCTTCTCGTGGTCGGGAGCGACCCCGTACCGCACCAGTCCGTACGGGGTGGGCAGCCGGTCCAGGACGTGCACCCGGACCCCGGGCACCAGCGACTGGTTCAGCAGGGCCTGGGCGGTGTAGACCCCGCTGGGACCGGAGCCGACGACGGCGACACGGAGCACGGCGCACCTCTTCCCGGAGGGTGCTTCCAGCATCGCACCGGCGACCGGAACACGGCATGCGAGCCGGGCACGGCACGGGAAGACGCGGGCCCGGCACCGCACCGGAAAGCCGCGTGCGAGCCGGTCACGTCATCAGCGCGCGCATCCGGTTGATCTCCACCGACTGCTGGGCCACGACATCGCTCGCCATCTCCTCGACGATCACGTCGTTCCCCTCGGAGAGCGCCTCCGTCGCCATGGTCACCGCCCCCTGGTGGTGGGTGATCATCAGCTTCAGGAAGAGCTCGTCGAAGGCCTTGCCCTTCGCCGCGCGCAGCTCCTTCAGCTGGGCCTCGGTCGCCATGCCGGGCATCCCGGAGTGGTCGTGGGGCTGTTTGCGGTCCTCGCCACCGTTCCTTTTCAGCCATCCTTCCATCGCGCCGATCTCCGGCTTCTGGCCTGCGGAGATGCGCTCGGCGAGCCTCTTCACCGCCGAGGACGACGCCCGGTCCGGGACGAGTTCGGTCATCACGAGGGCCTGCGCGTGGTGCTCGATCATCATCTGCGCGTACCGGAAGTCCGCGGAGTTCGCGGTGTCCCTGCTCGCCTCCTTCGCGGCCTCCTCGGCGGTGAGCGTGCGGGCCGGCTCGCCCGGTCTGCCGGGGGCGATCACCCCCGGACCTGCGTCCTTGCCCGCGGCCGGTTTCGGATCGTCGCCGTCGCCGTCGCAGCCACCCAGGGCGAGTACGGCGGCAACCGCCGCTGCCGCCAGGGCGATTGCGCGCGGACGGGCGGACGGGCGGTGGATCAACACGGCGACCTCCTGTGCCACATGGGTGTGTTGCAGACCGTTCCTAGCACGCTTCCGCGGGGGCAAAGATCAAAAACTTCATTACGTCTCTGTTGCCATCTGTTGATGTGTACATGTGAGGGACGATACTGCCGGGGTCCGTGAACCGTTCGAACCCCGAACGGATACAAGGGAGGACGCAGTGATCTCGTTGCACACCACCCGCGTGCGGCGCAGACGTCTGGGCGTGGCTGTAGCCGCGGCCGGGCTCTTCGCCGCGCTGCTGACGGCCGCACCCGCAGCGGCGACGCCCGACCCGGGCGATGCCCCGACCCAGCACGGCTCCGTGACCACGAGTCAGCAGGCCGAGGCCCGCTCCGCGATCCGCAGTGGTGACATACCCGGCGTGGACGAGATCGTCCACAGCTCCAACATCAAGCACCTGACGAACGTCCCGAAGGGCGCCCTCAAGGGCACCAACACGGACCTCGCGTTCCAGGGGAAGTACGCCTTCGTCGGCAACTACGACGGCTTCGTCATCTACGACATCAGCAACCCGAAGAAGCCGAAGACCGTCTCCGAAGTCCTCTGCCCCGGCGCGCAGAACGACATCTCGGTCTCCGGGAACCTGCTGTTCCTGTCGACCGACTCCTCACGGAGCGACGACTCCTGCTCCAGCACCACCCAGCCCGCCACGGAGAAGTCCTCCTGGGAGGGCATGAAGATCTTCGACATCAGCAACAAGCGCCACCCCCGGTACATCGCGGCTGTCGAGACCGCCTGCGGCTCGCACACCCACACCCTCGTGCCGGACGGCAAGAAGAACATCTACATCTACGTCTCCTCGTACTCGCCGAACGAGACGTTCCCCGACTGCCAGCCGCCGCACGACGGGATCTCCATCGTCAAGGTGCCGCTGAAGGCGCCTCAGAAGGCCAAGCTCGTCAACTTCACGAACCTCTTCCCGGACGGCGGCAACCCGGGTGCGCCCGAGAACCCGGGCGTCTCCAAGACGACCGGCTGCCACGACATCACGGTCCTGCCCTCCAAGGACCTGGCCGCGGGTGCCTGCATGGGTGACGGTCTGCTCTTCTCCATCAAGAACCCGGAGCGCCCGAAGATCATCGACCGGGTCCAGGACAACGTGAACTTCGCGTTCTGGCACTCGGCCACCTTCAACCAGGGTGCCAAGAAGGTCGTCTTCACCGACGAGCTGGGCGGCGGTGGCGCGGCCACCTGCAACGAGGAGATCGGGCCCAAGCGGGGTGCCAACGGCATCTACGACATCGTGGGCAAGGGCGACAACCGCAAGCTGGTCTTCCGCAGCTACTTCAAGATCGACCGCCACCAGGCCGACGTCGAGGTCTGCGTCGCCCACAACGGCTCGGTCATCCCGGTGAAGGGCAAGGACCTGATGGTCCAGGCCTGGTACCAGGGCGGCATCTCCGTATGGGACTTCACCAACTCGAAGAAGCCCAAGGAGATCGCCTTCTTCGAGCGCGGCCCGGTCACGCTCGGACAGGTCACCACGGCCGGCCCCTGGTCGACGTACTACTACAACGGCCACATCTACTCCAGCGACATCGCCAAGGGCCTGGACGTCCTGAAACTGACGGACAAGCGCACCGCCCCGGCGGACCGGGTCAAGCTGGACGAGCTCAACGTGCAGACCCAGCCGGACTACTTCGCCCGCTGATCCCCGGACTACTTCGCCCGCTGATCCAACGGCAGGAGAGGTCGTCCGTCACGCACCACGGGGCCGGCGTCCGCCGGGCGGTTGCCGCCGCCCGGCAGGCGCCGGCCCCCGCACGTGCGCCGCAGATATTCATTGACCGATGAGCCGGGCCGGGACATGCTGTATCCCTGTGTCGGCGGGCCCCGCAACTCCGGTCCCCGACGCGGTCCCGGCCCTGCCTCCTCCAGGCACGGCCGAGGGGCGCGCCTGGCATCCGGCGACGCGGGGGATCGCCGGAGTCAGGCGCGTTCCGAGAACCCCGGGCCCGGGCTCAGACGGCGGTTCGGCCGCTTTCACCGGTCGCGGCGGCCCACTCCACCAGCAGCCGCTGGTACTCCGCCTCGTCCTGCGGGGACAGGTAACCGCCCGAACGCTCCCACAGGTCGCGGATATCCGCGTTGATCTCGGTGGCGGGGCGCGTGGAAACGGACGACGACGACATCGGGGACATGCATACAAGGCTACGGCCCCGATGTGATGATCCGACCCTTGTGGGACGGGATATCCCTCACACCGCAGGGCGACGGGGCGGGGTCCCGATCACGCCCCGGGCGCGGCCGCCGAGGTCCGGCGGGCCAGGTTCCAGCGGTAGCCGGCCGCGGTGAAGGCCACCACCGCCACGCCCAGCAGCGCCCCGCCCACCACATCGGACAGCCAGTGCACCCCCAGGTAGAGCCGGGTCGCCGCCACCCCGGTCGCCGAGAGGACCGCCACGGCCACCGCCCCGCCCCACAGGGCCGGGCCCGTGCCGTGGAGCCGCAGCAGCCACAGGAGCAGCCCGCAGCTCACCACCGCCGTCATGGCGTGCCCGGAGGGGAAGGCCGCGTAGTGGGCCGTGTCCACCGGGTCGGGCCAGCGGGGGCGCTCGCGGCCGATGAGGGCCTTCAGCCCTTGCTGGAGGAGGGAGCCGAGCAGGCTGGCCGCGGCGACCCAGAGGGCGAGCAGCCGGGCCCCGCGCCACCACAGGGCGACCACGGCCGCCGCGACCAGCGCCCGCATGGTCCAGGGGTCCCAGACCCAGTCCGTCAGCACCCGGTTGACCCGCACCAGTCCGGGATCGGTCACCGCGTGCCGGTGCAGCGCGTCGGCGACCGTGCGGTCCAGGGTCATGAGGGGGGACCATCGCGCCGCCACCAGGGCGAGCAGCACCACGGACAGGGCGGTACCGACGGCTCCGGCGATCAGGGCGGCCGCGGGGCGGGGGGAGCGGTCCGTCCGGGGGGTGTCGGGGGAGTGGGGGAAGTGGGGGGAGTACATGGGCCGATACTCCCGGACGGGCGGCCCGCGTGACCAACTCGAAGCCCCGCGTGGCAAAACCCGGAGCCCCGCGTGGCAAAACCCGGAGCCCCTATCCCGTATCCCCGCCCGTCCGGTCCGGAGTCCCGCGTGGCTAACCCAGCGCGCTGAGCCCCGGGACGAAGGCCACCGCCAGGGGAACGACCGGCACCAGCGCGGCCGCCGCCGTCAGCCGCAGTCGCCGGCCCGCCGTCAGCCGCTCGACCGGGGACAGCAACCGGTTGACGCGCAACGGCACTTGGGCGTGCGGGGTGGGGCAGGGGCCGAAGACCCCGCGGTCCTCGTTGAGCCCGACCAGGGCGAGCGCGGTCGTCAGCCGGCCGAAGCGGCGCGAGGCCACATCGTCGGCGGCCAGCTCGACCAGCCGGTGCATCTCGTCGCGGAACGCGGCGAACACCGGGATCTGTGGGAAGCCGACGGCCAGCGCCGACGAGCAGTGCAGCAGCCAGTCGTGCCGGGCCTCCGCGTGGCCCTGCTCATGGGCGAGCACCGCGTCCAGCTGACGGCCCTTCAGCCGACCGAGGGCAGCGGTGGTGATGACCAGCTGGGGCGCCGAACCGGGCAGCCACCAGGCGTCCGGGCGCTCGCCCTCCAGCACCACGAGACGGTCGGCACCGGGCTCCTCGCCCGGCAGCAGCGGGGAGCGCACCAGCAGTTCCGCCCGGCGCCGCTTGCGCCGCTGCCGCGCCCGCCGGATCTCCCGTACGAGCATCGCGCCGCTCCACAGACCGCCCAGCGCCAGGAGGACCGCGATGGCCGCGGACCAGGGCCCGTACGCCGCCAGGGCGTAAGCCTCGACCACGGCCGCCGGGGCGGGGGCGAAGACATGGCCGCGTACCGCCTGCCAGGCGGCGGCCGCGCTGAACGTCATGGAGAGGGCGAACGACATGAGCACCCCGGCGACCACGCACTGCCACACCCACAGCGCCACCACCGGTTCCCGTTCCGGCCACCGGGCCCGCGCCATCAGTCGCGGGGTCACCAGGGCGGTCAGTGCACCGAGCAGCAGCAGCGCGAGGGAGACCAGCATGGTGCCAGCCTATGAGGGGCGGGCGACCCACGGGTATGGCTGTGCCCGGCAAGTGACGCAGACCACGGTTTGGAGGGCCCCTGTCTCGCGTTCTGTCTCACAGAGTGAGAAGCATGGCGAACATGGCGATGCCCATCGTGAGCCGGCAGGCCGTCGTCAGCTCGGTCGGCCCGCCCGCCGCGCCGCCCATGACGCCGCCCGGGCCGCCCCGTACGGTCCCCTCCGCCGAGCCGCCCGCGAAGCTCGCGACGGCCGTGCCCGCCGGTATGAGATGTCCGGCCGAGCGCAGTACGTAGAACGCGAAGTAGCCGAGCAGCACCCCTGTCAGCAGGGGTACGCCCCCGGCACCCGCCGCAGCGCCGTGCCCACCGTGCCCGCCCGCGCCGCCCCCCGGGGCCATCGCCACGGCCATGTAGACCATCGCCAGCGAACCGACGAGGTGGTGCAGGTGGTGGCTCCCGCGCCGGGCCGACCGGAGCGCCCGCAGCGCGGCGGCGCCGAACACCACCGCGTACACCGCCCAGGCCCACTCCGGAGGAGTCAGCACCGCCGCCGGGAGGGCCATCGCCGCCATGCCGAAGCCCATCAGCGCCTCGGAGCGGGCGGTTCTGCGCTCCTGCGGGGTGCCCGTACGGGTGCGCAGCAGGCAGTAGACGCCGCTCACCGCGCACAACGCCATCAGCAGCCACCCGGCCAGGGCCCCTCCGTGCACGCCGAACCTCCCCCCAGTCGGTCGATCCATCGATGCCCGGGCCGGAGCGGCCGAACCCGGCGCGCAGGGGCGTGAAAGGGGTGCATCGAGGCCCGGGAGGGGCGCTCCGGGTCGCGTTACCCTCGATCCGCACGTGTGTCATGTGTGTACGGCATGCAGAGAGCAGCAGAGAACGGAGCGTTCCCCATGGACACCGCCACGCCCCCAGGCTCGGCCCGCCTGGTCTTCCGCGACGCGACCGGGGCGGACGCCCCCGCACTGGTGGAGCTCATCGAGTCCGCCTACCGGGGCGACTCCAGCCGCACCGGCTGGACCACGGAGGCCGACCTCCTGGAGGGGCAGCGGACCGACGAGCAGGGCGTGCGCGAGGTCATCGACGCTCCGGCGGGCAGGCTGCTGGCGGTCGAGCGCGACGGTGAGCTGATCGCCTGCTGCCAGCTCGAACACCGTGGCGAGGCGGCGTACTTCGGGATGTTCGCGGTCCGCCCGGGCGCCCAGGGCGGCGGCCTCGGCAAGGTGATCATCGCCGAGGCCGAGCGCACGGCCCGGGAGACCTGGGGCGTCTCCGAGATGCACATGACGGTGATCTCGGTGCGTGAGGAGCTGATCGCCTGGTACGAGCGGCGCGGCTACCGCCGTACGGGCAAGCTCACGCCGTTCCCGTACGGCGACGAGCGCTTCGGCATCCCGCAGCGCGACGACCTGGCCTTCGAGCTCCTGGTCAAGAACATCGAAACCCCTTGATCGGCACCTCTTAGGGGCGCGCGGGCCACGGGGGCACGGGCCCGCAGGCTCAGGCCGTGAAGCGCCCCGCGCGGCGGATCTCCGGGAAGTCCGTGGTCGCGCCGTCCAGCCCCAGCGCCCGGGCGAGACGCAGGTGGTCCTGGGTGTTCACCACCCAGCCGATCACCTTCACACCCTCGGCGTGCGCCTGCTCCACGGCCTCCAGGGTGAGCCGGCGGATGTTCAGCGCGAGCGTGGCCGCCCCCGCCGCCCGCGCCCGGTCCACGATGTCCCCGCCCCAGCGGCTGGCGATCAGGACCGTGCGCACCCCCGGCACCAGACGGGTGATCTCCGTGACGGCCTCGTCGTGGAACGAGGAGACCTCCACCCGCCCGGCCAGGTCCCGGGCGAGGATCACCTCCGCGAGGGCCTGCGCCGCCGCCACGTCCTTGATCTCGGCCTGGAGCGGGGCCTTCACCGCGTCCAGGACCTCCTCGAAGACCGGGACCCGCTCCCCCTGCCCGGCGTCGAGCTCCCGCAGCTCCGCCCGGGTCTTGCCCGCGATCGGCCCGGTGCCGTCGGTGGTGCGGTCCACGGACGCGTCGTGCATCACCGCGAGCGCCCCGTCCTTGGTGAGGTGCAGATCCAGCTCGATGGCGTCCATCCCCGCCGCTTCCGCGCGGACGAAGGAGCGCAGGGTGTTCTCGGGCTCGACGCCCATCACTCCGCGGTGACCCAGGGTGAGAAAGGACAAGGCGACCTCGTTTCCGTCGGCGTCCGACCGCCAACTGCTGCTGCCCGCGCGGGGTTACGGCTCTACGGCTCCCGGGAGGGTAACGGCCGCGCCCGTGGATGTCTGCCGCCGTGCGGGCCGGGTCGGTCGGGCGCCGCAACGACTGTGAGAAGTGTGCGCCTACCCGGTGCACGACAGGAAAAACAGCGGTGACCCTAGGGGGTACGCAGGATAATTTTCAGGACTTCACTTGTGTGAAGGAACCCCGCGCGGCTACGGTGGCTCCACGCGAGGTTCTCCCGTGGAGGAAGTGTTATGACGGAAATTCTTGTGCACGATGCCGCCGACGGCGCGATAGCTACTGCCCCCCGGGTGGTCGAGCACCCGGCTTGGCCCGCGCTCAGGGATGCCGTCGAGGAGATCCGCCCCTGGCAGTCCGCCGACGGCTCCATCGACTTCGAGGCCGAGGGCGCCCCGTCCCCGGCGACCGTCGAGCGCGTCGTGGAGCGCGTGATCGGCGCGGTGGAGGAGCTCTCCCCGCTGCTGCCGCACGACGCCGCCTACCACCGTGCGCTCGTCGCCGACCTGCGCCGCTGGGCCGCCGACGGCTTCCGCGTACCGGACTTCCTGGACTCGCTGCTCGCCTTCCAGCCCGCGCAGAACCGCGTCGACGGCCTCCAGCACCTGGTCGTCTTCCCGATGTACACGCAGAACGGCAACCCGGACCGCAACTTCGAAGCCGTCGTGCTGAAGATGGTCTGGCCCGAATGGCTCGCCGACCTCGAAGCCACCCGCTACGACAACCCGCTCTTCTGCGGGATCACCTTCGAGGACTTCACCGCCGGTTACGACACCAACTCCGCGGTCCTCTTCCCCGAGACCATCGCCGTGCGCGAGGCCCCCGAGCGCTTCTCCTGGGGCGGCATCTTCTGCGACCGCGAGGCCGCCCGCTTCCGCCGCGTCACCGAGGCATCCGTCGAGCTGCTCGGCCTGGAGCTGCCCGAGGACATCCGCGAGATGGTCGGCGACCAGAGCCGGTGCGAGCAGGCGTTCGTCCTGTGGGACATGGTCCACGACCGCACCCACAGCCACGGCGACCTGCCGTTCGACCCGTTCATGATCAAGCAGCGCCAGCCGTTCTGGATGTACGGCCTGGAGGAGCTGCGCTGCGACCTCACCGCCTTCAAGGAGGCCGTGAAGCTGGAGGCCGAGGGCAACGCGCACGGCCGTGACGTCCAGTACGCGATCCTCTTCGACCGGATGTTCCGCTTCCCGGTCACCGGCGACCGCGTCCGCAACTACGACGGCCTCGGCGGCCAGCTCCTCTTCGCCTACCTGCACAAGCACGACGTCGTCCGCTGGACGGACAACACCCTGAAGATCGACTGGGAGCGTGCCCCGCAGGTCACCAACCAGCTCTGCGCCGAGATCGAGAAGCTCTACCGCGACGGCATCGACCGCCCCAAGCTGGTCCACTGGTTCGCCGCCTACGACCTGGTCTCCACGTACCTCGCCCCGCACCCCGGATCCACCTGGGCCAAGGGGCCCGACGCCCTGGACCTCACTCAGCCCCCTCGCAAGCTCGTCGACGACGTGCTTCCGGACGAGTTTCCCCTGAGCATGTTCTATGAGGCGCTCGCCAAGAAGCTGAAGCACGTGATTGCCTCCGCCAAGGGAATTACCGCCGCGAGCGCCGAGAAGGCAGCCGCGTGAACGCATCTCCTGAGGAGGCGGTGGCCATGAACGGAACGAGTAAGGGCGAGGGGACAGGCGTGCTCGAAGGTGCTGTGGTCGCGGTGGCCGGAGCGGCGGGGCCCGCGGGCCGTGCCACGCTGCTGCGGCTCGCGGAGGCCGGTGCGACCGTCGTCGGCTGCGACGCCAACCCCGAGCGGCTCGCGGAGGCGGTGGACGCCGCCCGCTACGCCCACGGCGGCGCGACCGTCACCGGGGAGACCGTCGACCTGCTCGACGTCGACGCCACCCGGGAGTGGGCCAAGCGGACCGAGGCCGAGTTCGGCCGGATCGACGGCCTGGTCCACCTCGTCGGCGGCTGGCGCGGCAGCGCCACGTTCCAGGAGACCAGCCTCGCGGACTGGGACCTGCTGGAGAAGCTGCTCATCCGCACCGTCCAGTCCACCTCGCTGGCCTTCCAGGAGCCCCTTCAGCGCAGCGACAAGGGCCGCTACCTGCTGATCAGCGCAGCCGGTGCCGGCAAGCCCACCGCGGGCAACGCCGCCTACTCCGCCTCCAAGGCCGCGGCCGAGGCCTGGACCCTCGCGCTGGGCGACGCCTTCCGCAAGGAGGGGGGCGAGGACGGGCCCGCGGCCGCTGCTGCGATCCTGGTGGTCAAGGCACTGGTGAACGACGCCATGCGCGCCGAGCGCCCGAATGCGAAGTTCGCGGGCTTCACCGACGTCACGGAGCTGGCCGAGGCCATCGCCGGCGTCTGGGACAAGCCCGCCCCCGAAGTGAACGGAAAGCGCCTGTGGCTGACCCCGCAACCGTGAGGACCGACGCGCGCCGCCACCACGACCCCCAGGTGCGCGGGTTCGCCAGCGACAACTACGCGGGCGCGCACCCCGAGGTCCTCGCGGCCATCGCCCTCGCCAACGGCGGCCACCAGGTCGCCTACGGCGAGGACGACTACACCGGCCACCTCCAGCGCGTCATGCACAGCCACTTCGGCCCCACCGCCGAGGCCTTCCCGGTCTTCAACGGCACGGGAGCCAACGTGGTGGCCCTCCAGGCGCTCACCGACCGCTGGGGCGCGGTCATCTGCGCCGAGTCCGCGCACATCAACGTGGACGAGGGCGGCGCGCCCGAGCGGATGGGCGGCCTGAAGCTCCTCACCGTACCCACGCCGGACGGCAAGCTCACCCCCGAGCTCATCGACCGGCAGGCGTACGGCTGGGACGACGAGCACCGGGCCATGCCACAGGTCGTCTCGATCACCCAGAACACCGAGCTGGGGACCGTCTACACCCCCGACGAGATCCGCGCCATCTGCGACCACGCCCACGGGCACGGCATGAAGGTGCACCTGGACGGGGCCCGGATAGCCAACGCCGCCGCCTCCCTGGACGTGCCGATGCGCACGTTCACCAACACGGTCGGCGTCGACGTCCTGTCCTTCGGCGGCACGAAGAACGGCGCCCTCTTCGGCGAGGCCGTCGTCGTGCTCAACCCCGACGCGGTCCGGGCGATGAAGCACCTGCGCAAGCTCTCCATGCAGCTCGCCTCCAAGATGCGCTTCGTCTCCGTCCAGCTGGAGGCGCTGCTCGCCAAGGACCTGTGGCTCCGCAACGCCCGGCACGCCAACGCCATGGCCCAGCGGCTCGCCGAGGGCGTCCGGGCCATCGACGGCGTGGAGATCCTCTACCCGGTCCAGGCCAACGCCGTCTTCGCCCGGCTGCCGCACGCGGTCAGCGAACGGCTCCAGGAGCGCTTCCGCTTCTACTTCTGGGACGAGAACGCGGGAGACGTCCGCTGGATGTGCTCCTTCGACACCCGCGAGGACGACGTGGACGCCTTCCTCCAGGCGCTGAAGGAAGAGATGGCGCGGTAGCACCCGCCCCCTGCTTTGCATGGGTATGCGGCCGACCGGAAATCAATTGATCTCCGGTCGGCCGCTTCGTACGCTCCTGGGCCATGGAACTGATCCAGCGCTCCCCGGACATCGCCGCCTATCTGGCTGCCGACGAGGCCATCGACCACCGTCACCCCCGTGTGCGGGAGACCGCGGCCGACCTGGCCCGCGAGGCCGAAGACGCATACACATACGCCCGTACCGCCTTCGAGTACGTACGCGACACCATCCCGCACTCCGCGGATTCGGGCGATCCGCGCGTCACCTGGCGCGCCTCCGACGTCCTCACCACCCGCAACGGCATCTGTTACGCCAAGTCCATCGCGCTCACCGCGCTGCTCAGGGCCCACGGCGTCCCGGCCGGGCTCTGCTACCAGCGGCTCACCGACGACGACGGGACGAACCCGGTGGTGCACGGCCTGGTGGCGCTGCGGCTCCCCGGCCACGACCGCTGGGCCCGGATCGACCCCCGGGGCAACAAACCGGGCGTCGACGCGCAGTTCTCCCTCGGGGCGGAGCGGCTGGCCTGGGCGGTACGGGAGGGGATCGGCGAAGTGGACTATCCGGCCGTCCACGCCACGCCGCCCGCCGCGATCCTCCACGTCCTGCGGAGCGCCCGCGACCGCTCGGAGCTGTGGCGGATGCTCCCCACGCACCTCTGAGCCCCCCGGCGCACGCCCATGGACACACCTCTGAGCCCCTGGACGCACCTCTGGGCCCCCGGCAGCGTGCGCCGGGGGCCCAGAGGATGTCGGCCGGCTGCCGGTCAGCCGCGCTCGCGGACCTCGGCGGGGGTCGGGGCCGTACCGCCGAGATGGGCCGGGACCCACCACGTGTCACTCGCGTCCTTCGGGCGCACCGGATAGGCCCGCTGGGCGGCCTCCAGCAGCTCCTGCACGCGCTCCCGCAGCCGCCGGGTGATCGCCCCCGCGTACTGGTCGGCGGGCGCCTCCACGGGCTCGCCGACCCGGATCGTGATCGGGATGTGGCTGCGCTTGAAGTTGCGCGGCCGCCCCTTCGTCCAGACCCGCTGCGTGCCCCACAGCGCCATCGGGATCAGCGGGACCCCGGCCTCCTGGGCGAGGCGCGCGGCACCCGACTTGAAGCTCTTCAGCGTGAACGACTGCGAGATCGTGGCCTCGGGGAAGACGCCGACGATCTCGCCGGAACGCAGCGACCGCAGCGCGTGCGCGTAGGCGTCCTCGCCCTGGTTGCGGTCGACGGGAATGTGCTTCATCCCGCGCATCAGCGGACCGGAGATCTTGTGCCGGAAGACCGATTCCTTCGCCATGAAACGCACGAGCCGCTTCTGCGGCAGGGCGCCCAGGCCGGTGAAGATGAAGTCGAGGTAGCTGATGTGGTTGCTGACCAGCACCGCGCCGCCGGTCTTCGGGATGTGCTCCGAACCCTGAGTGTCGATCTTCAGGTCGAGCGCCTTGAACAGAGTGAGAGCGGCGCCGACGACCGGTCGATAGACGAGCTCTGGCATCTGGGGAAGACCCTTCTTCAGTGCCTGGGGAGGGTTCTCCCGGCGGAAGTTACGCAGCCGTAGGTTTTCGGCATTGTGGCGATGGTGCCCCATGTGCGGGCCCGTGACCAGTCCCGGCGGGCCCGGAACGCGAGATTCTCGTCACGTGCGCCTCGCCTCCGAGCTGCGGGAATGTCCTGCGGCCGGCCGGTGCTGACTCCTTGCGAAGAGCTCTGGACCAGGAGGCGGCAGTGGACGGCGGAACACCCGGGCAGCGACTGGACGCGTCCCAACTCGGCGCGGAACTGGGGGAACGGGCGACCCTCGTCCAGTTCTCCACCGCCTTCTGCCAGCCGTGCCGGGCCACCCGCCGCACGCTGGTGGAGGTGGCCGCCATGGTCGAAGGGGTCGCGAGCATCGAGATCGATGCCGAGGCGCATCTCACGCTCGTGCGGCAGCTCGGCATCACGAGGACGCCGACCGTGCTCGTGCTCGACAGCACGGGTGAGGTGGTCCGCCGAGCCTCCGGCCAGCCGCGCACCGCCGACGTCGTCGCGGCGCTGGGACGGGCCATATGACGGACCGTGACGCATCTCCCACATTGCGGAACACACTTGACTGCACCCGCCACGCATCGTCAGTCTGACGCTATGCCGCCAGAACTCCTTCTCTACGGCCGGGTCCATGTGGACCTCGCACGCCACGCGAGTGCGCGCTGTCCGGGTGCCTGAGCAACCACGGCCCCGTACGCCCCTCCCGCAGAAGGACACCTCCATGACGGCCTCGCCCGACCTCGCCCCCTCTCTCGTGGCCTCGCCCGAGCTCCTGCGCTCCGTCTTCCGCCGCCACGCCGCGGGCGTCGCCGTGATCACCGCGACCGGTGAGGGCGGGCCGGTCGGATTCACGGCCACCTCGCTCAACTCCGTGGCCGCCGAGCCCCCGCTGATCTCCTTCGGCATCGGCACGACCTCCTCCAGCTGGCCGGTGCTGGCCGAGGCCGAGTACGTCGGCGTCCACATACTCGGCGAGCACCAGCAGGAGCTGGCCGCCACCTTCGCCCGCAGCGGCGCCGACCGCTTCGGCCCGTCCACCGACTGGAGCAGCGGCCCCGAGGGCGTTCCGGTGCTGGCCGACGTCTCCGCCTGGCTGGTCTGCCGCGTGGTGGCCCGGGTCCCGGCCGGGGACCACCGCATCGTGATCGCCGAGGCCGTGGCCGGTGACCCGTCGGGGGCGGGCCGTCCGCTGGTCTACCACCAGGGGCGGTTCACGGCTCTGCGAGACTGAGGGCGAGCAGGTGGTCGGTGCAGGGACGTTTTCGCCGTTGGCAAGGTCACAGTGCGGAGCGCTTGCTCAGGGGTAAGAGACTGGGTGTACTGACGAGTAATATCGGTCGGGGGCTCGGTCGGCCCGACCGGAAACGGCCCTGTAAGGCGCCTATGCTGCGTGCAACAAGGCAGCCCAGAAATGACGATGCAGTAGGAGAGCCGGCGTGAGCTTGAGGATCGTTGTCTGTGTGAAGTACGTGCCCGACGCGACCGGTGACCGGCATTTCGCCGATGACCTGACGCTGGA